>QKDT01000419.1 GCA_003251995.1 Desulfovibrio desulfuricans | reverse complement strand
GACGTGCGCGGCAAGCGTAACCTTATTGTCTACAATCCAGCCGAAGGCGCACCCTACGCCGCTCCAACAGAAGAAAGCGTGCTGGCTTTTGAGCAATACCTCTGGAAGCGTAAGATTACTGCCATTCTCCGCAAGAGCAAGGGGCAAGACATCAAGGCAGCCTGTGGTCAGCTCAAGGCTAACCGGCAAGAGGAGCAGAGCTAGGATCGGCATCGCAGTACTGGTGAAATGCCCTTGTGCTACGCCTGTCACACTTTCAAAAACGGGATTGCAGCATGGGAACCGCGCAGCATGCAGTAGCTGACTGATCAGTTATACGAGGGCGTCAAGAAACAGCCGAGCATTGTATGCGCCCAAGCTTGGGTGCATACATGTGGAGAGGGAATTTTATCGGCGGCTGCGCCTCTGCCTTGATATCCCGCAGCTTGCATTACCGCCATCGCGCGGCTTAAGCCATCCATAACCGCCAGTCCAACGGCGACAAAGCCGATAAATCAGCAGGGGCAGAAGAGCCAGGGCACAGGCAAGATGCAGCATCTTAACAAAGGCATATACGCTGCCATAGAGAGAATAATCGGGCATGTTGTGAACAATCAACGCCAGCCCCGTTATGGCCAAACCCAGCAATAAAATAATACGCATCAATCCGCACCGTGTCAGGCAGAATGAGTCGCGCCCTTGAAGCCGCCACACGGTAAATGCATACGTTCCCCAAAACAGCAGCGCAGCAGCAGAATAATAGTGCGCGACCGATGGCGACCAGTTGGTGGTATGTATCAAACCGTAACGGCCCACCTGCGGCAGATGTGTGAGGCCGCTCCAAACAGCGCTGAGCATGCTGCACAACCAGAATATGCCGAATACGGACGAAAAGAGGGTCGGCTGATTTTTCACAGTTTTCGCCTCACTTGTCTATCACGCCATAAACGCAGCCCGGCGAGCACCACCCCGGCTACGGGAGCCAGCAAAACGCCTCGCAGCAGGCTGTTTTCCTTGTCCATACTGGCACCAGCCGGACGCAGGCTGGGCATGCCAAAGCCTACCTTGCCTTGCCGCAGCATGTTTGCCTCAATATCACGAAACTGTATTGAAGAAACATAAATGGTATTTGTACCACCGTTTTCCTTGAGTCCAAAAATATCAGCGCCACGTTGTTCCGCCATTTTTTTGGCAAGTTTTACCATTTCTTCACGTGGGCCTGTGCGCATGGCCCCCTGCGGGCAGGCAGTAACGCATGCGGGGGATTCCCCATCCTTGAGCAGTGTTGTGCAGTAATCACATTTGAACATTTGCCCATTGCCAATATATCTGGGCGCTAAGTCGAGGTACGGGCCAACCCCAGCTTGCCGTTGCGGAATTCCCCAAGGACAGGCCCGGTCACAGGGGCCATCCCCCAGGCATGTAGCATGGTGGATATAAACCGAGCCCTCAACGCCCTGACGCATAGAGCCCGTGGGGCAAAGCGTTACGCATTGAGGGTTCAGGCAGTGCAAACAGCGCCTGGGCAGATAAATCTGCCGTTCAACACCGTTAACGGAAATGGTGCAAGACTGGATGAAAAGCCAGTTGTAGGGTGTGAGCCGCGATACATCATCACGATGCGATGACCAATCGCTGCTGCGAACCCAAGATGGATACGGACGGGGAATAGGATGCTCAGGCAAAGGGACTGTAGACAGGTTTCTGTCCCGACAGGCAGCAACACACGCACCGCAGCCGTTGCAGCGGTCTATATCAATAATTGTGGTGCGGTCATCCCCAGAGCCCATGCCTAGCACTGCGGCTTGCGCAGACGGTGTTTTACCCGCCAATGACAAGCCGACTGCGCCAGCCATAGCCTTAACGAATGACCTGCGCTGTAAAAGCAATTTGTTGCCCATTGGGATGCCTTTGCCTGTTACGGCCTGCACTAAACCTTTAGGCCACCTGCGCTGAAGGGATACCTCTTGTCATACCATGCCAGATACAGCTTCTTGCCGCAAGCGGAGGGCAAGAGTGGCGAACAGCACGACCGGTATCATAAAGACAGATCAGGCTTGTACCGCTTTTTCAAAAGGCGGCGGCGGTCTCCAGCGCCAGAACAGGGCAAGCAGAGGCACAAGGCCAGCCAACTCCGCCAGTTCACGCGGTGCAACAAGCCCAATCGCCCACCACAAAGCCACACAAACAAAACACGCAAAAAGCATGAGTGCCCATTGCCCAAGTTTCATTGGTCGCGCTGTCCACTGGAAGTACCCAACAGTGAGCAATGCGACCCAAACCTTGGTAATGGTGAGAGACAAAGCAGCGCCCTCAAGGGGCATAGCAGGAATGAGCGTAAAGCAACACACCAGATTGCAAACAAGGCCCGTCAGATAAAAGACCAGCAGCAATCTGTGCTTACGCATGCCAATCATGGCGTATGCAGCCAGATTGTGCAAAAAGGCCGTTGCCAGACACGGCGTCAGCAAGCGTTGTGCCGTGACCGCGCTTTGATAGTTGGGGCCATACACCAAGGGTAGAAAGCGGTCGCTTTCCACGCATATAAGAAAAATAATTGGCAACGATGCAGCCCATAGGGAGCGGGCGGTCTGCCCCGCCAGTTGGCGAAAGGCGTTTTTGTCCTGCTGCCACAGCTTTGCCAGAAGCGGAAATATTACCTTTCCGAGCAGCGCGCTGGAAACAAGCACCGACAGCCCCTCAACCGTTTCCCAGGCAACACCGTAGCCACCCACATCGGCGTTGCCGCCGTACTGCTTAAGAAAAATCACGTTGATCTTGTTATAAAACATGGCGCAGCCAGCCATGCAGGTAAAGATCAGCCCGTGCTTCATGTGCCGGGCAAGATCTTTCATACCTTCAAGACCAACGCCCGCCAGCGGATTACGTTTGAGGGCCAGAAGAGCAAAAATGATGCAAGACAGCGATTCAATAGGCTTGTAGAGGGCGATAACAATGGGTGGAGCCCCCACCATCACGCAAGCAATGCCAACACCTATGCCCAGCAAGGCTGATGGAATGCGGATGCGCATTTCCACATCCTGACGTCCACGGGCCTGGCACAGGGCAAAAAATGAATCGCTCACGCCATCCAGCCCCAGGCCAGCGGCAATACACATGACCACAAGCCGCAGCTCGGGCGTGTAATTTTGCCAGCCCGTTACAAACCAGGTAACAACAAGCGCCAGCACAAGAACCGTCAGCTTCAACCAGGTGACTTCACCCAAAAGTGCCAGGGGACGGCCTTCGCGGCGGGCAAAAGTGGAGAGCAGAAAGTCGTTGAGGCCCACGTCGGCTACGGTTTTCACCAAGTAGCCAAACGTGAGCGCCAGTACAACCTGCCCCAGGATATCCGGGCTGCGGCGTGCAAGAAGGATGGTAAATGCAGTCCATGCCAGGTCACGCGTCCACTGCGCGCCCAGAATGTACCCCAGTCGGCGGGGGATGCTTTTCAGCTTCATGAAACGGGCTTACCTGCTCCCTTTAAATCGCACCACGGCCTTGAACCCAGGTTTGAGTTCCAGGCTAGGATTGGGAACAGTGATCTCCACCGTATAGTAGGAAGGATTTGAAACATTCATATCGTTTGAAACCCAGGAAATTTCATTAACCTTGCCGCTGAATTTTTTGTTGTTCAGCGATGGAATTTCAACTTCCACAGCGTCGCCAGCCTTGATGCCGCTGATCTCGGCCTCGTAAACGGGAACCTGAATCAGCACGGGGTCAAGCCGCCCCACACGGACGGGTGTACTACCCGCGCCCACCAGAGAGCCGGGATTGAGTGTGGCGTCGATCGACAGCACATACCCACCTATGGGGGAGGTAAGCGTTAATTCTGCGGGCAGACGCTCTCCTTCCTTGATGGTGGTGCCAAAATAGCCGCTCAGTTCTTCAAGACGTGCGGCAAAATTTTGTTCTGACTTCTGGATCGTCACACGCAAAAGATCTATCCGGCGCTTAAGAGAATGCACATCGTCTTCAAGACGGCTTGAAGCCTGAGCAGAACCCAAACCAGAGGCCGCAAGCTGACGTGCCTTGTTGCGCTGTGCAGAGGTCTCCGCCAGTTTGCGCTCAAGATCAAGAACTTGCCCCTTGAGGTCCTCTGTAGCGGCCCCGGTGGTCACTTCTCTTTGCAGTACGCGCTCAGCTTCTTCCTGCAAATGGTAGCGCATCAACGCGGCACCTTTATTGATAGGCTCGCCGGGTTTGACCAAGACCTCATCAACAACCGCGTTAAACGGTACAGGGACAGCACGCGTAACGGTGGTAACAACCTTGCCGGTCAAGATTGTCGCGCCTGCGCCTATGGAACTATTATTCGCGGCAAACGCTACGCCGCTCAAGGCCGGTGCAGTGAGCACCAGCAGAGCAAACACAGCCATGGCAGTGCATCGGTGCAACCCTGCCCACAGCTTTTTTTTGTATCTAGTCACCATTAAATCAACTCCTTAGCAGGCAGGCCAAGGAAGCGCTGTGCCAGAGAATTTGACAATTCCATCCATTCAAGCTGCGCCAGCTTGTAATCAAGCTCGGCATTAATATAGGCTATGCGCGCCTGAACCACTTCTTCATGCTTGGTAGCCAAGTCGGGCAACTGCACAATGCCTTCGTTGAATGAAATCTGCGCTTCCTTATACTGCATGTTGGCTGTATCCAGCCTGGTCTTGGCAAGTTTGAGTTCCGTTTCAGACAGGGCCACGTGCTGTTCGTCTTGCAGCCACTTGTTCGAATAGTCTGAACGCTTGCGCGCCAAATCATGAAAAGCTTGAGCCTTGACCATGCGAGCGGTCTGGACGCCGCGGTATCTGCGGCCCCAGTCGATCAACGGAAAATCAAACGTCAGATGCAGAAAGGTATCATCAGTGCCGCTGGTCGGCTGATACTGGCCTGCCGGCGGGCTTTCGTTCAAAGCAATGGACATGGTTGGCATGTACTGGGCCCAGGCAACCATAATATTGTAATCACCCAGGGTAATCTGCCCGCGCAGCAGCAATTCGTCTTCGGTGGCGGGCCAGCGTTCTTCCCAGGTTAGCTTACGACCGTCAAAACCCGCAAGCACTGTATCTGCGCTCTTGGTATCGACTTCAAGCCGTTGCTGGGGTTCAACACCGGCAAGAATTTTGAGCTGTGTGCGTTGAATAACTTCACGCATGCGGGTCTGTTCTAGCTTGAGTTCAAGCTCACGCTGGTGTTGGATAGCCAGATTAAGAGAAACGCCCTGACGACCGTCCACTGATTCGACTTTCTTCCAGTAATCCACAAGTTCTTTGCCAAGAGGCAGCAGCTCTTTTTGTGCTTCCACAATTTTCTGCTGGGCCTGAAGTTGCAAATAGGCCTCGCCAATCTTGCTGATGGCCTTGCCAACGGCCTTGCGGTGAGTGGAGATTGCCAAATTAACCATGGCTGTTTGAACTTTATGCTCAAAATAGGTCGCCATGGGGTTGGGGAAGGCGGCGTAGAAGCCCACACGCATGCGGGTCTGACCGTAATCGCTGGGCGTATCCTTATTATCCATATTGTACCGCGTCAAATTGTTGGACACGGTAAAACTCATATGGGGTTCGGGCAGGTATTTCCACACGGCGTCTGTCTGCGCAAGACGCTTGATCTCAATATTCACGGCGCTGTTGACCAGGGCAGGCGACTGCTGGATGGTCAAAAACACGCAATCCTCAAAGGAAAAAACCTTCTTGGGGTCATACAGATTCGGCACTGCAGCTTCGAGCTTGGCCTTGTTTTCTACCGGCACGCCAGGGGCTTCTTCAAGCCAGTGTTTGGCTGGAAGTTCTGGAGACTTGAGCCCAGCCTTTTTTGAACAGGCTCCGGCAAGCAGGGCCGCCATAAGCAGCAGCGGCAGAAAAAGACGTGTAGTAAGGTTTGCTTGTGCTGTGAGCATCTGGCACCCTTTGCGTTGTTGCGCGTTTCGCGACGCGGAGCAGATTGTGGTTTATTCGGACGGGGCCTGAGCAGGAGATTCTCCCACCAGCTCGCGTCGGTCAAATTCAAGATGATGAATCGTCAAAAACACATTTCCTTCCCTGTCCACGGCCTGTGCGTCAAATCTGCGCATTCTGGCATTTGACCAGGATCGCTGCACCAACACGCGCAAGGGGCCATCAACCCGGGCAGGACCAATACGGATAAAGCCCACAGCATGCAAGCGCCAATCCTGCAATGCACTGGCTACAGCACTATCAGAAAAATCCTTGGAGTATTCAGACGTTATAGCAAGCCATGCTGTCTGCAACACGCCTTCAACCGCAAGCATGTCCACATTATAGCCAGAATCACCGTCGGGAGCAATGCATGCATGCGGCACATGCACTGAAGCGGCAAACAAATCGTCGGGCTGTAGAGTAAAACATTTCACCAGGTGCCAATCTTCGCCCAATCCCGCCGCACGGTAAAAAGGATCCGTGTTCAGCGCAGAGCCAGCAACAGATGCGCCTGCAGGGGCATCCGTCCACATGGGGCGCACGGCGCTGCGATGGGACGCAAGCCACACCATGCCTTCGCTCACCGGGCTGTATACGTTGGTGTGTCGCCCGTTGGGCGTCAGCCCACGCACGCTGAGCTCACTGTGGCACATGCGCGTCATAACTTTTTCTTGCAACAGCCAGGGCTCTGCTTGCGCGGTGACTCGACATTCGCGCGTTACCCCAGGCGGCAATTGTGGCGCGTCAAAAAAACGCAGGTCGCAAAATCCACTGACTGTCAGCCACGGCAGGCACTGCCGCGAACTTTCAAGCATGGCCTCCAGGCTACGGCAAACGGGCAGTTGCGGCGTATCCGCCCCAAGGCAGTTGCCCTTTTGCGCGCCGTGCGACGCCAAGGCCCTATCTGCAAAATGTGAAAAATGACAGCCACCCTGATACAGTGTCGCCGTCGAACGATATGCAGGATGGGGATCTGGAAAGACCAATGGGAACTGCTGCGGGTTTTCTTTGAAAAGTTGCCGTTGGGGGGCTTCTTTGCAAAGCACCGGGCCGTTCAAAGCTTCAGCCCGCACCCAAAGCACCTGCTCGGCTGTGCCGCACTGAAATTCTCGCGCCAGCATATCACCCCATTCGTCCAGGCTTGCACGTTCGGGGCCGTGCAGCATGCGGATGGCGCGCGCAATCAGGTCATGCGCGCTGGCAGCGGCGCTCAAGGCATTTTCCAGGGGGGCGTCAAAGATGCAATTTGCCGCCTCGGGGGCCAGCACAGAGCAACAGACAGCAAAACGCAGACCATGTGGTGCGGCGCTCTCCATGGCTGCCCGCATCAATGCGCCGACATGTTCAGGCACGGTGCAAGGCTGCGCAGAGGCAGAGGACTTCGCAACCATAATGCCATCGGGGATGGGCGGCACAAAGAGCAGGCCATCCACACGCCCTTGCGACCGCGCAAGCGCCTCAATGGCGGCCTGCACATCAGCGACAGCAAGAGACGAAGCATCGCCATCCTCAAAACTGATTTGCAGTGGTACAAGCGTGGCCCCGGCAGAAACAAGAGGAGCGCACTGCTCAATCAATTGCTGGGGCACACCCAGAACACAACCAAGAGGCGCAATGCCGCTCAACAGTCGAGGCAGTATATGCGTGTCCAGCGCGCAGACAGCCAGAACGCTGCCAGGCTGCAAGCAGATACCTGTAGCGCTGGGGTCAAGCTGCAAAGGCGTGAGGTACTGAGTATCTGCCTGCCCCACGGCGGGCAGAGCTGCCAAGGGCGCATACCTGCGCAGTGGCTCAGCACACAGCTTTGCCGTTGCGCTGTCCTTTCCTGTATCGTGCTGAGCCTGCCCAGCGGATGAAGCACCGCCCGAAAGCACCCGCACTAGGTCACCAATGGTTGAAACTTGCAACAGATCTTCAAAATTAACGGCAATGCCCAACGCTTTTTCCACATCCTGTACAATCAGGGGAAAGCGGCTGGAACGCAAGGCAAGATCATACCGCAGATCCATCTCGGGCCGAAGGTCTTCAGCCGGCTTGCCGCTGGCCTGTGCCAGAATTTGCAGCACAACGACCATGCTTTCTGCAAACGATGCCGCCGCGGCTTCGTTTTCCTTGACGCTTTCAGGAGTTGTAGCTGGCTCAGCAACAACCTGCGGGGCGCATTGGGCTGGCGCAGAGTCTGCCGCGCTGCCATTATCAGTCGCAGCAGGACGGAGCCCGCAATGGGGGGCAGGCCTACAGGCCAACAGACGCATCTCGCCGCCACTGGCGGCCTTTTGCGCCCGCAAAGCCAATGCGTCCCTACGCAGATAGCCCAGTGAATACAACTGTGCGCACGCCTGACGCATGCCCTCAACTTCTTTCCCCTTACGTCCCGCGGTCAGACACTTTGCCCGAGGCTCGTTGTCAGCCGCAAGGCTGCACAATGTATCCTGCGGACCAAGTTCCAGAAAATACCGTATCCCCTCGCGGTTCCACATTGTCTGCACAGATTCTGTCCACCGGACGGAATTTTCATCCAGATCGGCAATGTACTGGCAGATGGAGGTCTGATCCTCCGGATAGAAATCTGCGGTAATACCACTAAACATGGGCCGCTCGGGCGCAGACATTTCAAGCGCGCTCAATCGGCGCAACGACATATCACGCAAAACACGCATGCTCGGGTGATGAAAAGCCAGGCTCACGTTGAGCACGATGGCAGGAATACGACGTTTGCGCAGGCTCTTGCGGGCTTCTTGCAGCACTTCCCGGGGGCCGCTCAAAATAAACTGGTGAGGAGTGTTATAGTTGGAAACATAGAGTGCGGGCCATGTGGCGCATGTTTCGGCGATAATATCTGCGTCCGAATGCACAGCCATCATACCGGTTTCGCGGGATGCCCCCGCCTCCAGCTCCGCCATATGCACGGCACGAGTATCCAGAATATACCAGGCCACTTCCGGGGCAAGTATGCCAGAAAGGCAAAGAGCG
>QKDT01000029.1 GCA_003251995.1 Desulfovibrio desulfuricans | reverse complement strand
GCCGGTTAAAGACGCCAACGGCAAGAATGTGGGCATGTGGTTTGTGGGCATGCCCATTGACCAATTGCAGCGGCTTGAGAGATCTGCCATCAGCAACTCCATTTGGATTGGCTCTGGCTTGCTGGTTTTTCAGTTGATTATTTCGTTTATTCTTGGCCTTACGGTCAGCGCGCCCATACGCAAAATCACCGCATATGCGCAAGCTGTTGCTGATGGCAATAACGAAGCAAAGCTCGATGTGTACAGCCGTGATGACATGGGGCAATTGGCAGACTCTTTGCGCAAGATGGAGGAGAACCTGCGTAAGCTGGTGCATGAAGCCAGCGAAAAAGCAGAAGAAGCCCATAAAATGGGCGAGGAAGCCAAAGTCGCCATGGAAGAAGCGCGGGTAGCGCAGTCCCAGGCGGAGCAGGCCAAGCGCGAAGGTATGATCAGTGCGGCTGCTCAGATAGAGGAAGTGGTGGAAAAGCTGAACAGCTCCATCAACGATATTGCCGAGCAGGTGGAAAATACCGGCGGCGCCCTTGATCATGCCGCAAGCCGATTGGCAGAAACTGCAACTGCCATGGAAGAAATGAATTCCACGGTGCTTGAGGTTGCCAAAAATGCTGGTGGCGCGTCTGATATCTCCAACGCAGCCAAGCGTAAGGCCGAGGTCGGCTCAGAAATTGTATCCAAGGCTGTTGTCGGCATTCAGGAAGTACAGCGGCAGTCGCAAGCCCTCAAGGATGGCATGAGCCAGCTTGATGAGCATGCCAAGGCCATCAGCCAGATCATGGGGGTTATTTCGGATATTGCCGATCAAACCAACCTGCTGGCGCTCAACGCTGCCATTGAAGCCGCACGTGCTGGCGAGGCTGGGCGCGGGTTTGCCGTTGTGGCAGACGAGGTGCGCAAACTGGCAGAAAAAACCATGTCTTCCACCACTGATGTGGGCAATGCCATTGCTGCCATCCAAAAAAGCGCTGGGCAGAGCATTCAGCAGGTGGAAAAAGCCGTGAGCAATATTTCTGAAGCTACGGAGTACTCCAACAAGTCTGGCGAGGCCTTGAAAGAAATCGTTGGGATGGTGGATCAAACCGCGGACGAAGTGCGGGCCATTGCCGCCGCAAGCGAGCAGCAATCAGCCACCAGTGAAGAAATCAACCGCTCGGTTGCCGATGTTAACCACATCGCAGCCAGCACCACGCAGTCCATGCAACTCGCCATGACAGAGCTGGGTTCTCTGCGTGATCAGGCGCGTAGCCTCATGGAACTTATTGAGCATATGAAAAAGGCGTAAGCCAAACTGTCGGCCCGTTTATAGCGCAAAGGCTCTGCCCCTCTGGGGGTGGAGCCTTTGCTGTTTGTAATGCGTGTGTTGTGTAGGGGGGAGGGCAGTGTTGCCATGTTAAACGCGGCAGCGTTGCGCCGCCAATTTTGCATCAGGGGGTACAACGACAGCGTGAAATCAGGATAAGGACTGGGGAGCAAAGGTGAGAGAAGCCGTTTTTTGCGCAGAAGGGCCCATGAACAGCCCTGGCAGGCCGTGCGGAAGAGCGGCTACAAAAAGACCCTCCGCACAAAATATTCATGGTTACGAGGTGTTATCTGCGTAAAATAATACGCAGAGTTTCCGCCTCTGGGCCGCTGGCATTTTTAAGAAACTGCTCCAGCCGGGTTTGCACAATGGGGTGGCGAGGGGCCAGGTCATACAGGGATGCAGCAGCAGCGGCGCTGACGGAAAACGTGTCGTCGTAGCGCAAACCTTCGGAATTAAGCTGCGCGTAGTGCAACGCGGCGCTGATGATCACATCTAAAAATTCATTGCTCCCAGAAGCCATAAAGGCTGCCCAGTACATTTGCAGCACTGATTTTTCCGAATAGATATCCCATTTGATCAGCGGGGCAGGGCTACGGCGAATCTGCTCCAGCAGCAGCTTGTCTTCTGGCTTCAGCAGGGTGGCAAGCAGGTTTTCTTCATCGGGCAGTTGCGCCAGATGGGCCATCCAGGCCAAGGTGCGACGTCCATTATGGCTCAGGCTGGGTTGGGGGGGGAGCAAACGCTGACGGCTTGAAGGATTATCGCGCAGAACCTGCGCAAAAAAGGTAGCCAGCATAATCTGCTTCAGGCTGTCCCGCAGCACCCCTTGCGCGTCAAACGTACGCAAGATGCCTGGCAGCACTTCGGCGCGTTTGTTTTGATAATAATATTCCATGTCATTGGCATAAAATGGCAATCCCTTGGATATGGCAAGCGCGCTGCATGGGCGCGGCCCTGCTGCGAACAGCAGGCATATCAGCGATGCAACAATCAAAAATACCGTAGGGCTAACTGGCGGGGTAGGTAATTTCATAGCTGGCATGGGTTAATCAAAATCGGCAAGCAGGGCGTCCAGGCCCAGGCCGCTGGGTGAATTTTCACGCAGCCTGTTCAACAAGCGCACACGGGCCTCTAACAGATGGGGGGAAGATACGCCGTTGCGGATGGAGCTGTGGGCCTCCAAAAACGCTGCCAGATTGTCGCAAACCTTTACGAGCTGACCGTCCTTGGGGTCCAGCTCATCGCGGTTGCACTCTGCAAGCGCCTGAAAACCATCCACAGCCCGAATCGTGCCATTTTCACGCACGCATTCCTGAAATTCGGAGCCAACGGCAGCGCCAAGGTAGTATTCGATTCGCTCTACCAACGAGGTGAAACCCTCGGCGCGCAGAGGGCCGTAAACCCGGCGATCAAGTTCTTTATCCTCATATTCTTTAATGATCTTGGGTAGATCTGAAATGGATTGCTTGACCGGCGAGATGATGTCGCGGGTGAGCACTTCAGGAAGGTCGTGGAACAGCCCGCAAAAAAAGTTGTTGTTTGCACGCGCCGGGCAGGCATTAACTGCCAGGCTGAAGCAATAGGCATAGCTTGCCACAATAAACATGTGCCCAAGAACCGACGTGGCGGGAATACGCGGGGCCTGCGTCCACCGAACCTGAAAACGCAACTGCCCGCACAGGTTCGCCAGGCGCGACAATGCCGTTCCCTGCCCGCGCATGGCGGCAAGGCCGTGCAAGTCGGTAAACGTATTCAGCCGGTCGGGGAATGACCGACCTATGTCGCCCATTTCGTCGTCAAAGGGAGCGTTGAGGGGCTCGATAAGCCTAAATTCCCACTGTGAGGCAAACAGGTGGGCAGATGTGAGTATGCGGCGCGCCAGGGTATCGTCATCCGGGTTGGCATGCCACTGCCGCATGCGTTCCCAAAAAGGGCCAAGCGGGGCAAGCGAAGGCTCAAGCCTGTCAAGCACATGCTCGGTCAGCAGCCGGAACTGCTCGGGATTTTCCTTAATCTTATAATATATTGGCGGCTTGATATCAGTAATGATGAGGCGATAAAAGTAATCAAACAGGCCGCCCTCAATGATCTCTGTGGCAAGGGCCGTGCGTTGCGGCTCCGACATGTGGCGGGAATTTTCGTGCCAGAGCACACAGGCAAGAAGCATTTTATGTGCCTGCTTGTCTATCTCCAGCAGTTCCACCGGGCGCAGCTTGTCATTCCAGCGCAGCAGATACGCACCAGAAAAAATAAGCTGAAGAAGGTTCTTGCGAATTACGGGCATGAGTGCCTCCAAAAAGTTGGCGTCGCAAAAAACAGTTTGCACTATAGAGTGGAGTGGGGTAAAGCTCAAGAGCTTCAACGCTGTTGCCGGGATAAGGACCACGTATGCCAAGGCTGCGGGTCGCACCCGATTAGAGATTTGCGGTTGTTTTTGCAGCCTGCGAATCCTGGTGCTGCGGTGTTTCGCCAAACTGGTCAGTTTTTCGCCTCATAATGGGGGCGAATGCTTGACAGCTATTGGCGTTTATAGTATTGAGGCTGCCTTTACTGCGATATTGTCGTCATCCCCGTTCGACGGCACATCGCGCAATGGATCTTTTTGCTGCCGTGATGGCCGCTGATATTTGCAGATGTGAGGAGTCACTCCGATGAAGACGTTCAGCCCCACCCCCAAAGACATCAACCGTGAATGGTTCGTGGTTGACGCGCAGGATCAGGTGCTCGGTCGTCTGGCTAGCCAGATCGCCCACCGCCTGCGCGGCAAGCATAAGCCCGAATTCGCTCCCCATATGGATAACGGTGACTTTATCGTGGTTGTTAACTGCGAAAAAATTAAAGTTACCGGTAAAAAGATGACTGACAAAAAGTACTACCGGCACTCTGGCTGGGTGGGCGGCCTTAAGACCACCCAACTTGGCGACATGCTGGCCGACAAGCCCGCCCGCGTGCTTACCGCTGCGGTGCGAGGCATGCTGCCCAAGAATCGTTTGGGCCGCGCCATGCTGAAGAAACTGAAGGTTTACGCCGGGTCCGAACATCCGCATACGGCCCAGAATCCCCAGCCGCTGACGCTGCCGCATTAAGGAGTAAAGAGCCATGAGCGAGAAATTTGAATACGGCACCGGCCGCCGCAAGACCGCCACGGCCCGTACCCGCATCTACGCCGGTTCCGGCGGCATCACGGTGAACGGGCGTAACTTTGAGGATTACTTTCCTCGTAAGACCCTTCAGATGATCATCCGTCAGCCCCTGGTGCTTGCCAAGCTGGCTGACAAGTTTGACATCCGCGTGAACGTTGCCGGCGGCGGCGTTACCGGTCAGGCTGAAGCCGTGCGCCACGGTATTTCCCGTGCGCTGCTTCTGGTTGATCCGGCTCTGCGTCCCATGCTCAAGAAAGCTGGCTTCCTTACCCGCGATGCCCGCAAGAAAGAACGTAAAAAGTACGGTCTGCGCGCTGCCCGCGCTCGGTACCAGTACTCCAAGCGTTAATATGCCTTTATGGAAGCCCTCTCCTTGGGAGGGCTTCCTTTTTTTTGAGCGGGTCGCTTGTCGGCCCGCTTTTTTTTGCGGCTATACCAAGTGTTTTTGTATGAATATCTGGGCCGCATCTATTTAAACCCCGGTTACTCAGTGCGAGTGCCGCCTTTGTGGTGGTGTTATGGAAAACGACAATACTTCAAAAAATTTTCCTGCATCGGATGTTTTGCCAATGCTGGATTATGCCTATACCCACGAGCAAACGCAGGCCACAACCGGCTACTTTTCTTGTGTTCCGCCCGAAGCCCTGAGCTTTGACAGCGCCCTTGAGCGGCTTGAGGCCGCGCCCATGGATGATTTTCTGCATCTGCATCTTTTGCGTTTGCTTGCATCCAAAGAGCAGGGCGAGTTGAGCGCTCTTGCCGCCCAGTGCTATGATGCCGCGCAAGACGTGTTTACCCGGCCCGTATTGGCAGCGCTGCTGGCGGAATGCGCACTACTCGCCGCAGATGTTGTTGATCTGGGGCAAGGGGTTTGCGCATCGTTTCCATCAGATGCTGCAGCGCGGCTGGCGGCTTACAGCCCTGCCGTATACCTGAGGGCTGCAACTCTGCCAGACCACAATACCGCCGCGGCCTGGAGCGCCCTGTTTCGGGCCAATATTTGCGATCATCATTCGCTGCCCCGGCCTGACGAAACGGGCATTCCCCCCATGTTCAGCGCAGAGCAGCTCGATGCCATAGCCCGGCGCATGGCTGCTAGCGCGGGAGAGCTGGCCCGTCAGTACGAAGAATTCAAGGAAGAAGGGTATGGACCCTGGGAGCGCCCCCCGGCGCAGGAAACATATTTGCGCGCCATGGACGCGTTGATGGAAGCTGGTGTTGTGGATGGCCCGGAAATGCGCCACGAGGCGTCGCTTTCGCCCATTGCACTGCTGCGCGGCTGGCAGGTGGATATAAGCGTTGCCAGCGGCACTGTGCGGCATACCCTGAGGGGCAAGGCCACCGCCTACGGGCGTGGTCTGTCGCTGGCGGCAGCGCGTGCTTCATACGCCATGGAAATCGTAGAGCGCGCCAGCACCTATGTGAGCGTTGGGCCCGCCGAGGGTTCGGCAGAAAAAGGCGATGCGATTCTTGGTCGCAAAAATAAGCTGCCCCTGACGCTGGCGCGTTTTTCAGAGCTTGCGGAGCAGGGCAGGGCGGCGCTAGATCCCAATCTGCTGCCGTTGGAGGCGCCTTATAATGATGAGCCCCTACACTGGCTGCCAGCAGTTGACGCGGCGGGGGCCACGGTTTTGGTGCCTGCCCAGGCGGTCTTTTTATTCTGTAACCTGGATGAGCAGGCGCTGTTTCTTGCCGGTGGATCGACCGGCCTTGCCTCGGGCAATATTATGGATGAAGCTGTGGTTGCAGCCCTTACAGAAATTGCAGAGCGCGATGCCGAGGCCACCACTCCCTATAGCCGTACCCGTTGTTTTACGCTACGCAGCCGCGACCAGTTGATTCAGTCGTTGCTGGACGATTATGCCGCTTGCGGCATTCGCGTACAGTTTCAGGATTTGACTACGGAGTTGGGCCTGCCGGTATACCAGTGCTTTGTCACCGGGCGTGATGGCAGCGTGGCGAGGGCCACTGGTGCCAACCTTTGCGGTGCGCGGGCGGCCCTGGCTGCACTTACCGAAACGCCTTGGCCCTATTCAACCTCGCAGAAAAATCCGCCATTTTCTTCTGGAGTAGGACTAGCCGGATTACCTCTTCGTGTGTTAGAGGATTTGCCGAATTACAGCCTGCCCTCCCCCCGCGCCAATCGTCGGCTGCTTGAGTCGGTGCTGTTGGCGCACGGCAGAAGTCCTCTTTATGTGGATTTGACCCGTAATGATTTTGATATTCCCGTGGTCAGAGCCATAGTGCCCGGCCTCGCCCTGACGGCGGAGTGGGACAGATTTTCAAGGCCTGACGCGCGTCTTTTTGCGCGTTATGCAGCGTGTTGCCTGTGAGTTGGCAAAGGGATAGCTAAATGGAATTGCAGCCCGGCGGCAACTCGGGTATGATAGGGTACGACCGGCCCATAGAGTAAAAGGCCGTTCTGAACGCACAACCTTTTGGAGGGTTAGGATGAAACTGGGTAAATTTGTTGCCGCGCTGGCTGGTCTGGCGCTGACTTTCGGCGTTGCCGGGCAGGCGCTTGCGGCTGATGCCACTCCCATCAAAATCGGCGTATACCTTCCCCTGACCGGGCAGAATGCCTTTGGCGGCCAGCTTGAACTTGAGGGCGTGCGTCTTGCCCACAAGGAAATGCCCAAGGCTCTCGACCGCCCCGTTGAACTCGTGGTGGTGGACAACAAGTCTGACAAAGTTGAATCTGCCAACGCCGTTAAGCGCCTTGTGGAACGCGACAAGGTCGTGGCCCTGATCGGCACCTACGGTTCTTCCCTTGCCATGGCTGGCGCCGAAGTGGCTGAAAAGGCCGCTGTTCCCGGCGTGGGCACCTCTTGCACCAACCCCCTTGTGACCCAGGGCAAGAAGTACTACTTCCGCGCCTGCTTTATCGATCCTTACCAGGGCGCTGCCGCCGCTACCTATGCCTATGATACCCTCGGCTTCCGCAAGGCCGCCGTGCTCATGGACATGACCAGCGACTACGCCGTGGGCCTTTCCAGCTTCTTTACCCGCGATTTCAAGAAGCTTGGCGGCGAAGTTGTTGCTACCCTTAAGTACAGCTCCGGCGACCAGGACTTTACCGCCCAGCTTACCGAACTCATTGCCAAAAAGCCTGACATCGTTTTCATGCCCGCCTACTTTGCTGAAGGCGCCATCATCATGAAGCAGGCCCGCGAACTGGGCGCCAAGTTCCGCCTGATGGGCGCGGACGCCATGGATAACCCCGACACCCTCAAGCTGGGCGGCAAGGCTGCGGAAGGCTTCCTGCACACCACCTTCCCCTACGACCCCGCCATGCCCAACATGAGCCCCGCTGCCAAGCGCTTCACCGAAGCTTGGAAGACCGCCTATCCTGACAAGGAAACCAACGTTAACGGCGCTCTTGGCTACAACACCTACTTCCTGATCCTTGACGCTATCAAGCGTGCCAATTCTTCTGATCCCAAGGCTATCGCCAAGGCCCTTGCTGAAACCAAGAACCTGCCCACCGCCCTGGGCATGCTGACCATCAATAAGACCCATGACGCAGAAATGCCCGTGGGCATCATTGAATACAAAGATGGCAAGCGCGTTTACGTGGGTGAAGTTACCCCCAAATAAGTAAGCTCCAGATCAACCCCGCGGCGATATTCGCCGCGGGGTGCTTTTTTTCATTTTTTTGCCGCTGTTCGAGCGGAGGGGCCTTTTTGGGCCTTTTGTCCGTTGCGAGGCGCTGAGGTGGCCCATGAGCCTTGACATGTTTTTGCAGCATTGTTTTAACGCCCTGACCCTTGGATCGCTGTATGCGCTGATTGCCATCGGCTACACCATGGTTTACGGCATCCTGCGCCTCATCAACTTTGCCCATGGCGATATTTTGATGATTGGCGCGTACTTTGTCTTTTTTGGCACGTTCGCTTTTGGCTGGCCCTGGGGGGTAGCCGCTGTTGTCGCCGTGCTTGGCGCCAGTGCGCTCGGTATTCTTGTGGAAAGAATCGCCTACAGACCCCTGCGCGATGCCCCGCGTATTTCGGCGCTCATCAGCGCCATTGCCGTGTCATTTTTTATTGAAAGCCTCGCCGTGGTGGTCTTTACCGGTCAGCCTCGCCCCGTGCTGCAGCCCGAGTGGCTGGTTTCCGAATGGCAACTTGGCGGCGTGCGTATTTTGCCGCTGACGGCCTTTGTGCCGGTTATGACCATCGTGCTTGTGGCAGTGCTTTTGTATGTTGTGTACCGCACAAAGCCTGGCCTCGCCATGCGCGCCATTTCAAAAGATATTGAAACTACACGCCTTTTGGGCGTGCGAGTGGACAACATCATTGCCCTTACTTTTGGTATCGGTTCTGCGCTGGCTGCTGCCTCTGGCATCATGTGGGCCTTGCGTTACCCGCAGGTTCACCCCTACATGGGTATCATGCCTGGTCTTAAGGCCTTTATTGCCGCTGTGTTTGGCGGCATTGGCTCCATTCAGGGCGCTGTTATCGGGGGCATTGCCCTTGGTTTTGTTGAAATTATGACTGTGGCCTTCAT
>QKDT01000246.1 GCA_003251995.1 Desulfovibrio desulfuricans | reverse complement strand
CCCGCCAATGGCGGGTTTTTTATGTGCCTGAGAGTTTGGGGGCTCCCCCAAACTCTCAAATAATCATAGCGCTTTTTAGAAGCCGAAGCCGTCGTTGTTCGCGCCAGAAGCACCAAAGCCGAAATCGTCCGGCACGGCGCTTTCTTCAGCAGCGGGAGCAGCTTCTTCACCGGCGGCAACGGCTGCGCCAGCGGCAGCGCCGCCCACAACCATGCCTTTCAGGCCGTCTTTAATGGCGTCCTTGATGTTCATCATCAGTTCGTCATGGTTGATGGCGACCTTGCCCTGGAATTCGGCAACCTGCTTGCGCAGACCACCCATATCGGTGTTCATGGTCTTGATCTTGGCTTCCAGCTCGTCAACCTTCTTGGAAAGAGCGGCAGCGCGGGCCTCAGCGGGCTCCAGAGCGCGCACGCGGTCTTCCAGGGCCACGGCGGCGGCGGTCTGAGCAGCCATGCTGGAGTAGGTTTCAGCAAGGTTGTTCAGCACGTTGTCGCACAGGGCCTTGGTCAGGCCGTCCATGCAGGTCAGGGAAACATTGTCGCCAAGGGCGCTGCGGCCCGTGTTGACAAAAGCGTCCCAAGACTGGCCTTCAACCCAGTTCAGATCGGCAAATTTGGGGTACCAGCGGGCCAGCCAAGCGGCGGCAAAGGGGCCAACGGCCTTGGCGCAGGTATCACAGGCAACGGAACGACCGGCAACAAAACCGGCGATTTCCTTGACGTCTACGCCCTCCTTGCCCACAACCAGGGCAAGCACGGACTCCACGGGAAAAACTTTACGAGATGTATCGGACATGGCGGCCTCCTCCTCGGAGATCGTAATTATTTCTGTAAAAGCTCACGGGGAACTGTGCGCAACCTCAAAGGCGGCCCCCGGCGCAAGGCCGGGAGCCAACGCCGTTAGCTTCTGCCGTACATACGGGCGTAAACAAGGGCAGCCGTGCGATACACGAAGTGACCAAGCTTAGACCAGGGCAGATAAGCAAAAAGCATCCACACAAATACCAGGTGCAGGTAATACACCAGGAAGGCGGGCACAATGGCGTCCGCAAGGCGGAAGCACTGCGACAGAACACCGGTTACAGCCACCAGCCAGATGATGCCCAGCAGGTACCAGTCGTACCAGCTAGAACCCTGGAACTTGGGGTTCAGCATCACGCGGCGCACCGTAAGGATGGCAAGACCAGCCAGCAGCATGAGCGCGCCAAGGTTAGCGAGGATCTTCACGGGGAAGGTCAGCGGCATGGGCGTTTCAATATGCACCAGCGGAATGACCTTACCAACCCAGTGACCACCAGCCACAACAGCCGTAACAAAGGCCAGGATGGCAAAGCTGTAAACCAGCAGCATGTGACCGAACTTACGGTTGGGGGTTTCCTTGCCGGTGGCGGGGCCGTCTTCGCAGTCGTCAAACTTGCGGTGGGTGATGGCTTCATCCCACAGCACGTCCCACAAATGCCAGATCCAGCACTTTTTCTTGCCGATGACAGCAAGGGAGCCTTCAGGCTTGAACAGAGCCCACAGCTTCATGACGCCCCTGGCGAGGATAAAGGCCGCGCCAAAGAAGGTGATCATAAAGATGGGGTCAATGGTGTAGTCGCCATAGAATACCTGACCAAAAACAATGCGACCATCAGCCGCGCGGGGGAACCACTGACCGCCGTTGAAGCCGGAGCGGATCCACCACACAAAGAGCCACAGCACTGCCGGGATGGCAAAAAGCACAGGCAGGCCAGCAGGCTTGCTCATGAGCTTGCCCACGGCGGTGGGTTCGGTCAGTTCGCGGTAAATAACGTTGCGCGCTGCGCCCATGAGGTCCGCAGGCTTGGCGCCACGCGGGCAAAGGTCAGAGCAGTTGCCGCAGTTGTGGCAGAGCCACAGGTCAACATCGGCGCGCAGTTTATCTTTAAGGCCCCAGGAAGCCCAGACCATTTCCTTGCGCGGATAAGGCGCATTGGCCGGAGCGAGAGGGCAGGCCACGGAGCAGGTGGCGCACTGGTAGCACTTCTTGAGGGACTCTCCCCCAGATTCTTCCAGCGCCCTGACAAACTCCATATCAGGTTTGATTGTACATTGTGCCATTGCTGCCATCCTCCTACATGCCCTTGAACGGGTTGGGGCCCATGGCCATGATGCGGTCAACAAAGCCGTCGATCAGGTCGGGTACCTTGTCGTATTCGTCAATGGCCACTTCAAGCTGTTCCACGCGCTCGGGCTGCACGCCAAGGCGGTTGAGCGTCTCGGCGATGTTTTCCTTGCGGCGGGAGCAGATTTCAGAGCCCTTCACAAAGTGGCACTGATAGTCGTCGCCATACTTGCAGCCCAACAGCATAACGCCGTCGTAGCCCTTACTCATGGCATCGGACACCCATATGGCGTTGACCGAGCCAAGGCAGCGCACCGGAATGATGCGGCAGTAGGGGCTCCAAGGCTTGTTGCGGGCACCAGCCATATCGAGTGCAGGATACGCGTCGTTTTCGCATGCCAGAATCAACACGCGGGGGCCGTCGGCCTTGAAGTCCTTGGGCACCTGCACTTCGCGGATCATGGAACCGATCTGGTCGATGTTGTAGTTGGCGAAGGAGATAACGCGTTCCGGGCAAGCGCCAAAACATGTGCCGCAACGGCGGCAACGCGCCGGATTGGGCTTGGGCGTTCCCTTTTCGTCGTCGTCCAGAGCGCCGAAGGGGCATTCTTCCGTGCAGCGTTTGCACTGGGTGCAACGCACAAAGTTGAACACGGGGTAGGAAAGGTCGCCCGAACGGGGATGCACTGCAACACCGTGGCTGGCAGCCTCAATGCACTGCATGGCCTTGAGCACAGCGCCCTTGGCGTCTTCTTCGCAGGCATCCATGGTCAGGGGCTGACGCACGCAACCCGCAGCGTACACACCGGTGCGGCGTGTTTCGTAGGGGAAGCAGATGTAGTTGGAATCTGCAAAACCATCGAACAGGTTCAAATCCGGGAAGTCCGGGCCCTGGCGATAGTCAAAGCAGACAGTCACGTCTTTGGCTGTGGTGGGCACAAGGCCCGTAGGCAGCACAACCAGGTCAACATCAAGATCAAAATCCATACCCAACAGGGTATTTTTGCAGCTCACAACCATGTGGTCGCCAGCTTCGCGGATGTCGGTCACGTCGGCCTTGGTCATCATAACGCCCAGGCGATCCTGCATCTTCTTGTAGAAGCGTTCCAGAATGCCGGGGACGGTCATATCCTTATAAAGGATAAAGGTCTGACAGGCGTCGGCGGTCTTTTCACAGACCGTATTGGCAAGGCGGAGCATGCCCACGCTGTTGACCGCATTGGAATAAGCAACATGGCGGAAGCTTTCAAGGTTGTCTTTTACAAAGCCCTTTTCTTCTTCACCTTCCGCAGGTTTGGCTGCTTCCGCTTCAGGAGCGGCTTCGGCTTCTTCCGCCGCTTTGCGCACGGCTTCTTCAGCCATGGTGGTATCAAGCACAAAGGCGATACGGCGCGCGGTAACCTGATCGGCTACCAGCATTTTGCCAAAGGTAGCGGCATCCACGACCTTGGTGCTCTGACCAAGGCCCATGGAGGCAAGGTACTTCTGGTCAAGCGGCACCCAGCCGGTTGCCAGCACCACAGCGCCCACGTCGATGGTCTGCGAGCCGGAAGGAGTGGCAAAGGTGGCTTTGAACTCGCCGGGCTGGCCTTCCAGCTTTTCCATGCGGGTGTTCATGTGTACGGTGATCTTGCTGTTGCCAAGCACCTTGCTGACCTTGTCGGCCACATTGGTGGGCTGCTTATCCGTCCAGGGGGAGGCCAAAGGCGAACCCATGGGGATGTTGTTGGCAGCGCCGCCGAGCTTGTCGGCCTTTTCAACCAGCACAACTTCGTAGCCGGTTTCAGCGGCTTCAACGGCTGCCGTAAGGCCCGTCCAGCCACCGCCGATCACCAGCACCCGCTGCACGCCGGTAACAGCGGCAGAGTCAGGCACTTCGCTCTTCTGCAGTTTGACCACACCCATGTTCACGTAGTCACGGGCCATGAGCGCGAGCAGTTCAGGCGCGCCATTGGCAGTGTCCACGGGGGAGTTGTCAGGATTTTTATAAGCCTGCACGCACTGTTCGCGCAGGTTTACGTGTTCCACCTGCACGGGCAGGCGATAGATTTCTGCATCCACGCGGGGGGATACGCCGCACAGCAGTACGCCGTCCAGTTCCTGCGCTTCAATGTCGGCCTTGATCTCGCTCACGGCCAGGGCCAGCACGGGAACAACCTTGACTACGGGCACAAGACTGCCCCACTTCTGGCTCGTCTGTTCGGCCAGAGCGGTCAGATCAAGCCCGCCGCCAATGTTCTGCTGGTCAAAATAGACGCCAATTTTACCCGACATGCCGCCTACCTCCCTTTCACCGTTTGTACCGCCTTCAGGGCGGCGGCTGTACCGGACTGCGCCGAGCGCATCACATCAAGGGGCATGCGCGCGCAACCAGCGGCAAAAATGCCGGCCTCTTCTCCGCCCGCAATAAAGCCGTCTTCATCAAGCGGCAGGGGCAGGGGCGCATCTTCACCAGCCAGCGAGGGCTGCATGCCAGTAGCCAGCACAACAAGGTCATAATCGAGGGTCATTTTTTCACCGCGCACGGCGTCTTCTGCCGTGATGCGCACCTTGTCGCCCTCGGCCTGCACTGCGTCGGCAACCTTGCCCTTCACAAACGTGACGTTGGGCAGAGCCTTGACCTTTTCCAGCACCTTCACATAACGGCCCGGGGCGCGCAGATCGATGTAGTACACCGTGATCTGCGTTTCGGGGTTCTGCTCTGCAATGTACAGGCACTGCTTGAGCGTAGCCATACAGCAAATGTAGGAGCAGTAGTTCAGGTGGTTCTGATCGCGGGAACCAGCGCACTGCACAAAGGCAACCTGGTGGGGGGCACGACCGTCTGAAGGACGGACAATGCGACCGCCGGTGGGGCCAAAGGGCGAAGCAAGGCGTTCAAGCTGCATGTTGGACACGCAGTTTTTCACGTTGCCAGCGCCAAGGTTGGTCAGGCGCGTAACATCATAGGGCTTCCAGCCGGTTGCAACAACCACCGCGCCCACATTGAGATCAATGTCGCGCTCAGGTTCGTTGACATCCAGGAATTTGGCCCCGGCAACCCGTGCGCTGTCGGACTTGGAAAGCGCGCTGAGGTCAAGGGAGTAACGGCTGGGGAAGGCGAAAGGCATATCCTTGTGCAGGGCCTTGCGCTTGGCAAGACCAAGCTCGAATTCGCTTTCCACTTCGCCGGTCAGGCTGGAGGCCAGCAGGCTGAAATCAATATTGTGCGGGGCGGTGTGACGGGGGCTGATGCGCACCTTCACCTTGTAGTCGCCCTTTACGCCCATGAACCCGACCACTTCGGCCTGCGTAAAAAATTTGATGCGCGGGTTCTTCCTGATGCGCTGGAATTGGATTTCCAAGCCGCAGGAGGGGGGACAAAGTTTGGGAAAATACTTATTGAGCTGAGCCACGCGCCCACCAAGCCAGGGCGACTTTTCGACGATAAAGACGTCGTGGCCCAGTTCCGCCGCTTCAATGGCGGCTGTGAGGCCTGCAAAGCCGCCGCCCACGACGAGAATGGCATTGGACATCCTGGATATCCTCCTGCGTTGTTGCATAGCGGCTGAAGAAGGAAACGGACTCCCGCCGCGAAAAAAAAGGAGCGGCCCCGTGGCCGACCTCTGCGAGCGCCAGCGCACAAAACTGCCCGCACCACGCCCGCCGACAATGGGGGCCTGCTGCCAGTATCCCCTTGCCGAACATTTGCCTTGTGCTGCGCACCCTATGCTTAAACAGCAGGCACGACAACAGGCTGGCACGAAAACCGCTCTTTTCCCGGCAGGGCTAAACCGCCGCCGGCACGCGTTTTTCGCCGCCGCAAGCCAGGGCAAAGCCAGGGCTTGCAGCAGAGGGGGCGGCCTTGCGGCCGCCCCCTTATGGCATCAGTGCCGCCGACTAGTCGGGGATGATCTGGTAGTAGGGCTTCTTGAAGATCTTGGTCTCGCCAGTGGCGGGATTGTACTTGGAGTTCACGAAGCACTTCCAGGTATCGTCGTCCAGGCCCATGAAGTCCGCACGGTAGTAGAAGCCGGGGTAGCGGGATTCTTCACGGAAGGCGATGTGCTGCATGTGCAGACGCACCGTCCACAGACGATGGTAGTTTTCCCAGCAGCGCAGCAGTTCGTGCAGGTCACGGGCAGCCAGCTTGAAGGAGTCTTCTTCCATCATGGCAAGCAGGTTGAAGCCGGTGTCAAGCAGAGCCTTGGAGGTGGTGTAGTACGTGCTCACGCCACCGCCGTATTCGTCGGTGCACTTCACGAGACGCATCATGAAGTTCTTAGGCGTGATGTAGTTGGGGTTCACCACGGGATCGGTAGAAGCGGCCTTGCCTTCTTCGTAGTTGTAGAAGGGACGGTAGATCAGCTTCTTCAGTTCGTCAGCGGTTTCCGCGAACTCAGGCTTGTAATCCTTGTGATCGAGGCACCAGCGAACCATCTGCTTGCCAGCCATACGGCCTTCAGCATGCGAACCGGAGGAGAACTTGTGACCGGAAGCGCCCACGCCGTCGGCGCAGGTGAAGAGGCCTTCAACGGTGGTCATGCGGTTGTAGACCTTACCGTTGGAAGCCTTCACTTTGTAGTCTTCGGGCACCCAAGCTTCGTCGGGACCGGAAACCCAGATGCCGCAGCAACCGGAGTGGGAGCCGAGCAGGTAAGGTTCGGTGGGCATGATTTCGGAACCGCGTTCTTCAGGAGCGGTATTGGTGCAGGCCCAAAGGTTGGCCTGACCAACGCACATGTCCAGGAAGTCTTCCCAAGCTTCGGATTCCAGGTCCTTCTGCTGTTCTTCGTTCAGGGTAGCGAAGGTGTTCTGCAGGGCAGACTTGGTGTCCATGTAGATGGGGCCGCGGCCTTCGCGCATTTCACGAAGCATCATGTGGTTACGCAGGCAGGTCGGGATGACATGGCCCTTGGCGTAGCCGCGATCTTCGTAAGGCTTCAGCATGGCGCGGTTGGTGGCGCAGTAATCTTCACCCTTGGAGTTGGTGGCTTTGGCCTTGAACAGGAGGAACCACGCACCCACGGGGCCGTAACCGTCCTTGAAGCGGGCGGGCACGAAGCGGTTTTCCATCATGGTCATTTCAGCGCCAACCTGAGCGCACATGGTGTAGGTGGAACCAGCGTTCCACACGGGGTACCATGCACGACCCATGCCTTCACCGGTGGAGCGGGGACGGTACACGTTAACGGCACCGCCAGCAGCCACCATGATGGTGTTGGCTTTGAAGATGTGCACTTCGTTGGCGCGCAGGTTAAAGCCCACGGCACCGGCGATGCGATTGGGGGTGTTCTTATCGAGAAGCAACTTCACGATGAAGATACGTTCCATGATGCGGTCTTCACCCAAGGCATTCTTGGCAGCTTCAGCCACGATGCACTTGTAGGATTCACCGTTGATCATGATCTGCCAGCGACCGGAACGCACAGGGGCATCGCCCTTGCGCAGGCTCTTGCCAGCAGCCTTAGCGGCAGCGCCGTTCAGGTTGTGACCGTCTTCGCCCTTGATCCAGCAGGGAAGGCCCCAATCTTCAAACAGATGCACGGAGTCGTCAACGTGACGGCCTACGTCGAAGATAAGGTCTTCGCGAACCAGGCCCATAAGGTCGGTGCGGACCATGCGGACGTAGTCGTCGGCGTCGTTTTCACCCAGGTAGGTGTTGATAGCGGAAAGGCCCTGGGCCACGGCGCCGGAGCGCTCGAGGGTAGCCTTGTCGCACAGCATGATCTTCAGGCCGTGCTTGTCGCCCCAGCGCACAGCTTCAAAAGCGGTGCCGCAGGAGCCCATGCCGCCGCCCACGATGAGCAGGTCAACAGCATGTTCTTTCACTTCAGGCTCGGCAATGGCCACACCCTTCGTCGCTTCCTTGACGGGAATCATTGGCATAATTGTTTCTCCTTATCGCACTAGCGGTTGCAATAGCCTAGCGGCCGTGTTCCATGCAGGTGAAGGTCTTGTCGGCGTCCTTAACATCGAACTTCTTGCCAAGGGCAGTCTTGGGAGCGGCAAGAGCGGTTTCGGTGAACAGAAGTTCATCGTCGATGTTGGCGCCTTCGGGATGGCCTTCAAAGGGCTTGATGGAACCTTCCGGCGTAGTGCGGATGGGGAACTTGAAGCGTTTCACGTTGCCATTGCGGAACTTGACGGTCCACATGATGGAGTCGGCCGAACGCATGGGGATACAGGTCCCGCCCATGGGGGCAAAGTCTGCATAGGGGCGGGCCGTAATGGCGCCCTGGGGGCAGATCTTCACGCAGGAATAGCATTCCCAGCAGGCTTCGGGTTCCTGATTGTAAGCGCGCATTTCCTCAGGATCCAGGATCATGAGGTCATTGGGGCAAATGTACATGCAGGCCGTCTTTTCGCCACCCTTGCAGCCGTCGCATTTGGACGGATCGACAAACGTCGGCATACGTATCCTCCAACTCTTTTAAAAGTGTTTCAGAAAAACCCGCCGGGTTCGGCGAGGCGCGCGGCAAATCCGTCACGCCGGGGTTAGCCGAGCGCCTCCACAACGAAGGTTGGGCGTATGGCTTGCGCAATTAGTAACAAGCACTTAGCCTTTGCGTCAACCCCCCTCTGCAAAAATTCGTGGAAACTTCACAGAGCCGTCATGTTGATTTGCAGCAAAAACAGAAACTTAGCCGCCTTGTGAAAAAAAATCTATTTCACTTTTTCGGCCCTCTCGTGACATAAGCTTTTCAAAAGTCAAGCGCATATGCCATTCAGGGCTGTTCAATGCTCAACCCTTGCAAGAGAACTCATTTCAAGCTAACACGCTTGGGCAGATAAGGGAAGCCCCCTCGGCAATTCGAGCCAAGAGTTGGCAACCTGTTGTTTTTCCACTGTTGCGCCACGGGCGGCCCCTCCTATCCAAATTTCATATTCAGTACAGG
>QKDT01000078.1 GCA_003251995.1 Desulfovibrio desulfuricans | reverse complement strand
ATATAAACAATCAATGAAAGTTTTCACATTCAATTATTCCTCAAAATAATCTCTTTTTGTTTGAAAGTATAATCAGTTCATTGGTTAAACAATTTCCACACCCCTTAGTTCACACAAATAACACTTCAAGCATACAGGCAGGGGAACCTGTTCAAAAAAACTGAAACATATCGCGCTGGACATTGGAACGGCCTATGCCAAACACCCGCTTTGACCTCACGCACCCCCCCTTTGACCTGCTGACCATGGCGGAGGCGTCTGCCCTGTCGGCCTCTGCCGACATGCTTTTTTTCAGCGATGATCAGGAGATTCTCGCCTCAGGCAGTCCGGTTGATTCCTTGTATCTGGTGTTGAAGGGGCTTGTTCGTGAAATGTCTGGCGAGGAAATTGTGGGTGCGTACCGGGAACACGAGGCCTTTGACTGCCGCGCCCTGGCAACAGGCAGAACCCGCCACAGGTTTGTGGCCCATGAAGAAGTGCTGCTGTGCGTGTTTCCCGGGCGGGATGTGCTGGCCCTTACCGAAACAAACTCACTGTTTGGCGCGTACTTTTTTGCCACCATTTCCGACAAGCTGGGCCAGCTTGCGCAAACCCGCGACCGCCGGGAGTGGCAAAGCCTGTTTGCGGTAAAGATCAGCGATGCTGGATTTCGCCCGCCCATATTCGCCGAGGCGACAGAAACTATTGCCGTTGCAGCCCGCCGCATGAAAGACAGCCGGCGGCGATCCATCTTTGTGCGCGATGGTTCCAGCACGGGAATTTTTACCACTGGCGATTTTTGCGACATCGTTGCCAATGCGGTTTCCAACGAAACACCGCTTAAAAGCTGCGCCCATTTTTCATTGCTGAGCTGCGAAAAGGACGACTACCTTTTCAATGCGCTGCTCCTTATGACCCGCCACAACATCCACCGTATTGTAGTGACGGAAAAGGGCCAGCCTGTGGGCGTTCTGGCACTGATCGACCTGCTTTCCTATTTTTCCAACCATTCCCTGTCCATCGCGCGGCAGCTTGAGGCGGCGACCACGCTTGCCGACCTGCACAACGCCATGCGCGACATGGAATCCCTGGTAACGACCCTTGTTACCCAGGGCATAAAAACGCCACAGCTCGCGCGCCTTGTTCAGGTGCTGAACGCGCAGCTCATGGCCCGCCTCTGGCAGTTGACGGCCTCGCCCGCCGTCTTTGCCGGAAGCGCCCTGCTTGCCCTTGGCTCTGAAGGGCGGGGCGAGCAAATACTGAAAACAGACCAGGACAACGCGCTGATTCTCGCGGAAGGCCTGGACCAAAAGGAGGTGGAACACGCAGCAAACAGTTTTACGGAGTGCATGCTGAGCCTTGGGTACCCGCCCTGCCCTGGCAGCATGATGGTGAATCAGCCTCTTTGGCGGCATACCGTGCAGGAGTGGGGGCATACCCTGCGCCAGTGGGCCGAGTCAGCCCAGGGTGATGGTCTTATGTGCCTGGCTATCTTTCTGGATGCGGAAACTGTCTCTGGCCCAGCCTCGTGGCTTGCCGCCTGTCGACAATCTCTGCACGCGGCACTGCGCGATGATGCAGCGTGGTTTGCCCGCATGGCTCTGCCCATTGAGCAGTTTCAAACCAAAACTGGCGAAAGCGGTTTTTGGCGACAACTGCTCAATAGAGAAAAAAACGCCCTGCTCGACATCAAAAAGGCTGGCATTTTTCCCATTGTGCATGGTGTGCGCGTTTTGGCGCTGGAGGCGGGCATTGATGCGACAAACACTTTTGACCGGCTGGAGGCTCTGACATCACGCAACATCGTTGAAAAACCGTTGGCAGATGACCTTGCGGAATCTCTGGCATTTCTGATGCGCCTGCGGCTTGATGCAGGCCTTGAAATGCTGCGAAGGGAAATGCCCCTGTGCAACGAGATTGACACCGCCGCCCTGTCCACACTGGACAAAGATCTGTTGCAGGACGCCCTGCACGTGGTCAAGCGTTTCAAACGCGTGGTCAGCCAGCGCTACGGGCTGGACAGGTTCTGACATGCAAAAGCCCTGGATAAAGGCCATGGCGCGCCGCTGGCGCATGCGTGGCCTGCGGCAACCGTATCGAACCCTGTTGGATCAGGATGACGGCCTGCTTGTGAGCATTGATTGCGAGACAACCTCGCTCAACGTGAAGGAAGCAGAGCTGTTGTCCATAGCCGCAGTGTGCATAGACGGTCAGCGTCTTTGCACCAGAGATGCCTTTTACGCGCTGATAACGCCGCAGCATGCCCCCAACGGGCAAAATGTGCGTGTACACGGGCTGCGCCCGTGTGATTTCAGCACGGGGCTGCCGTTGCAGGATGTGTTGGCGGCGTTTCTTCAGTTTGTCAGAGGCAGAACACTGGTCGGCTATTACCTGCAATACGACCTTGCAGTGTTGAACAAAAACTTGAGGCCACTGATGGGGGCAGCATTGCCAAACAGTCGCATAGAGGTTTCCGGCCGCTATTACGACTGGCGATTTGCGCAATATCCTGGCGCCTACATTGATCTGCGATGGGAAACGATGGTCAAAAACCTTCGCCTTCCCACGCTGCCAAGGCACGATGCCATGAATGACGCCATAACAGCCGCCATGATGTATCTGGCGCTGCAATCGCGCGGATACGGCGCACACAGGCTCCCATAACGTCCGATGTCTGCCCAGAGACATCGCGGACAAATGCATGCGAGGAGGGAACAATGGCCTCAGAACTCACCAAACGTATTGAACAAAATGCGCAATACCAGCACTTGATCAAGGCGCGCAACACCATGGGCTGGCGTCTGACGCTTCTGGTTTTTGCCGCATATTACGGCTTTATACTTGTTGTCGCCTTTGACAAACAGCTTTTTGCCACGCCTCTTGCAGCAGGGATGACAACGACCTGGGGCATTCCCCTTGGCATCGGCATCATCCTGCTGACCGTTGTTGTTACGGCGATCTATGTTCGCAAGGCCAACAGCGAATTTGACCCTGCTCTCAAGCAGATTCTTGAAAAAGAGGTGCAGTCATGAAAACCATGACCAGCCATCCGCTTGAACAGCAGACATCCGCCACAGCGTTTACCCCCACACCCATTGCCTGCGCCCTTGGCGCGGCGCTGCTCATGTTCCTTACCTGGGCCGTGCTGCCGGGCCTGGCGCTGGCAGCGGGCGTTATTGAAGAAACGCAAAAACAAAAAACAGACTGGACGGCTATCGTCATGTTTACCGTTTTTGTCGGCGCGTCACTGTGGATAACCAAATGGGCAGCCAAACGCACCCGCTCCGCCGCAGATTTTTATACGGCTGGCGGCGGCATTACGGGCTTTCAAAACGGTCTTGCCATTGCGGGCGATTTTATGTCGGCGGCGTCCTTTTTAGGTATTTCAGCCGCAGTGATGGCAACAGGCTTTGACGGCCTGATCTACGCCATTGGTTTTCAGGTGGGTTGGCCCCTGATAACGTTTATGATGGCGGAGCGTCTGCGCAACCTTGGGCGTTTTACCTTTGCCGATGTGGTGGCCTACAGGCTCCAGCAGGTTCCTGTGCGCATTTTCGCCGCATCCGGTACCCTTGTGGTGGTGCTGTTTTATCTGATCGCGCAAATGGTGGGCGCGGGGCAGCTTATCAAGCTGCTCTTTGGCCTTGATTACCACTATGCGGTGGTCATTGTGGGCCTGCTCATGATGGCCTATGTGCTTTTTGGCGGCATGACGGCGACCACGTGGGTGCAGATCATCAAGGCCTGCCTGCTGCTCGGCGGGGCCACATTCATGGCCTTTATGGTCATGGCCCAATATGGTTTCAGCCCCGAAAAACTCTTTTCTGCGGCGGTGGGCATTAAAAAAAGCTCTGCCATCATGGGGCCCGGCGGCTTTGTCAAAGACCCCATCTCGGCGATCTCTCTTGGCATTGCCCTTATGTTCGGCACCGCTGGCCTGCCGCATATATTGATGCGCTTTTTCACAGTGCCCGATGCCAGAGAAGCCAGAAAAAGCGTGCTTTGGGCAACCACATGGATAGGGTATTTCTATATTTTGACCTTCATCATCGGCTTCGGGGCCATTGTTTTTGTCAGCACCAACCCCGAATTTCTTGATGCAAACGGAACCCTGCGCGGCGGCGGCAACATGGCAGCCGTGCATCTTGCCAATGCCATTGGCGGCAACGTCTTTCTTGGCTTCATGTCGGCTGTGGCTTTTGCCACCATTCTTGCGGTGGTAGCGGGGCTGACGCTCTCCGGCGCATCTGCCGTGGCGCACGACCTGTACGCCTCTGCGCTCAAAAAGGGCAGGGCCAGCTCCAGCGACGAGCTCAAAATCTCCAAGCTTACAACCGTAGCCCTTGGCATCATCGCCATGTTTCTTGGCGTTGTGTTTGAAAAACAGAATGTGGCCTTCATGGTGTCACTGGCCTTTGCCATTGCGGCATCAGCCAACTTTCCGGCCTTGATCCTTTCTGTCCTGTGGAAGGGCTGCACCACCAGAGGGGCCGTCGCCGGGGGCTTTACAGGGCTGCTGGCGGCTTTGATCATGACCATGCTCTCGGATGCGGTGTGGGTGACAACCCTCGGCAACCCGCCAGGCTCGGCCCCCTTTCCGTATTCGTCACCGGCGATTTTTTCCATGCCGCTGGCCTTTTTGTGCATCTGGGTGGTTTCGGTTTGCGACCGGTCCCCACAGGCGCAAAAAGAAAGAGAAGCCTTTGCCGACCAGAAAATACGTTCTGAAACCGGCCTTGGAGCTTTTAAACCCACGGCGCACTGATGCGCACGACAGGCCAGATTCATGCAGACCCGCACAGACCCACGCAGCCCCGGCACAACGTATTTGCGGCCTGATGCCTACAATAGCCGTGATACCGCCTGATACGGCGTGACCACAATAACGTATTGTAAAACCCTATGCCCGTCTGAAAGACAGATGTTTTTCGGACGGGCATACTCAAAACCGCCTCCACAGCCGCCATTTATGCCATACGGCATTGCGGCGCAGCGTATGCAACGGTGCCTGTGTGCCCATAACAAGCTCAAACATCCCCTGCCGCATTTCTTTGTGGGCTTGCCTTGCCGACTGCTGTAAATTTTGCCATGATGAGCCATGACGCTTCTGCCGGTTTTTTTGGCCCGTAGCCCCTTGTCCGGCGCAACAATCCTTTGAGGAGGGCATTCATGCTTACCCCCAACCAGTGTGTGCTTTACAGCGGCGGCGCCGCAGGAACAGAGCAGTTCTTCGGCGCTTTGGCCGAAAGCTGGGGTATGGAAGAAGTAAACTACAGCTTTGAAGGACACCAGATTGAACGCACGCGCGGCGTGCGGGTGCTCACCTCTGAAGAACTGGCCCTCAAAGATGTCAGCCTGACCTACGTTTCGCGCCTCATGAGCCGCGAATACACACGCGCACCTCTTTTCCGCAAAGTTTTGCAATCCATATGCTGGCAGGTCAGCAGCGGTGAGCAGATCATTGTTATCGGCGCAATCCAGCCAGACGGCACCGTGAAGGGTGGCACAGGCTGGGGCGCAGAATTTGCCAAAATCTGCAACAAGCCCCTGCTTGTTTTTGACCAGCCCAAAAATACCTGGTTTTTCTGGAACAAGGACAACTGGAGCCAGACCGACGAACCGCTTATCACCCACGCCCATTTTGCCGCCACCGGCACACGTTTTCTTGAAGACAACGGGCGCATAGCCATTCAAAACCTGTTTGCGCGCTCTTTTTCGCGCTAGTACATAATCCGCTTTTGCTCAAACGGCCCCTGGTTCGCAACCGGCTCAGGGGCCGTGCTTGCGGCATGGGCCCGCGGCAAAAGCAAACCGCGCACACAGCGCCCCCGCCCATAGTATCGGAGAATTCATGAGCCGACAGTTTACCCCCGCAGAGCAGGCCGTGCTGCGCATAGTGCAAGACAACCTGCCCGATTCGCTCACCCCCTATGCCGATATAGCCGCCACAGCGGGCATGACCGAAGCCCAGGTGCTTGAGCTGCTCAGTTCACTCAAGGAATCTGGGGCGATCCGCCGTTTTGGTGCCAGCATCAAGCACCAGAAAACCGGCTGGACGCACAACGCCATGGTCGCCTGGAAGATCGACGCAGATATTGTGGAGCAGTGCGGCGCACAGGCCTCGCTGCACAACCATATTTCCCATGTCTACTACCGCCCAAGCTCCGCACCCGATTGGCCCTACGAGCTCTACACCATGATTCATGGGCGCAGCGAAACGGAATGCCTTGGCGTGGTAGAAGACCTCAAGCGTGACACCCCCCTGCGCGAGCATGCCGTGCTGCGCAGCCTCAAGGAACTGAAAAAAATTTCTATGACCTATTTTGCCTGATACAAGGAGCCTTTGATGGAAACCACTTCTCGGCAGCTTTTTGAAAAGGCCTGCGCGGTTATTCCCGGCGGCGTCAATAGCCCTGTGCGCGCATGCCATAATGTGGACAGCCAGCCCCTGTTCATCGCTGAAGGACACGGCTGCCGGATTACCGATGTGGACGGTCGCGAATTTATCGACTTTGTGCTTTCCTGGGGGCCCATGATCCTTGGTCACGACGAACCCTCCGTAACCAAGGCCGTTTGCGAGGCCGCCAAGCGTGGCACCAGCTACGGCGCACCCTGCCCGGCAGAAGTAACCCTGGCTGAAGAAGTTGTCGCCGCCATGCCGAGCCTTGAGATGGTGCGCATGGTCAACTCCGGCACAGAGGCTACCATGAGCGCCCTGCGGCTGGCCCGCGCCGCCACAGGCAGAGACAAGGTGCTCAAGTTTGTGGGCTGCTACCACGGGCACGCAGATCCCTTCCTCGCCGCCGCAGGTTCCGGCCTTGCCACGTTCTCCATCCCCGGCACGCCCGGTGTGCCCAATGCTGTTGTGGCGGACACGCTGCTTGCGCCTTACAACGATCTGGAGGCTGTCAAAGCCATCTTTGACCAGCACGGCGCAACTATTGCCGCCATCATTGTGGAACCCATCGCCGCCAACATGGGCCTTGTGCTGCCCAAGCCCGGTTTTCTTGAAGGTCTGCGCGCCATAACCGACCAATACGGCAGCCTGCTCATTTTTGACGAAGTCATCACCGGCTTTCGTGCTGCCTTTGGCGGCGCACAGGCCCGTTTTTGCGTAGACCCGGACCTCACCACCTTTGGCAAAATCATCGGTGGCGGTCTGCCTGTGGGTGCCTTTGGCGGCAAGCGCCGTTACATGGAACTCATCGCTCCCAAGGGCGGCGTGTATCAGGCGGGCACGCTTTCGGGCAATCCGCTGGCGATGGCTGCGGGCATAGCCACCCTGCGCTACCTCAAAACCGCCGACTATGCGGCCCTTGAAAAGCGCACCCACGATTTTGCCATGGAGCTGCGCGACATTCTGGCTGCCAAGGGTGTGCCGATCCAGATGCCCACCATCGCATCCATGTTCTGCCCCTACTTCAGCGAAAAAGAAGTCACCGATTTTGTCAGCGCCAAGCTGTGCGATCAGGATCTTTTCACCACATTCTACAAGCAGATGCGCGCTCACGGCATCTACCTTGCGCCTTCCGGCTACGAAACGGGCATGGTTTCCTTTGTCCACACCGACGAGGACTTTAGCAAGGCTCTGGACGCGGCCCGCAAGGTCATCTTTTAACTAACACACGCACAGGGGGAGCCTCCGCCAGGGGCTCCCCCTGTTATTTCAGCCCTGCGGCATTTGCCAGCATCTCGCAGTTGCGCGTCAACTGACAGCAGCCGAGGGAGGCCCCTTGTACAGTCCTCGCCGTACCAACGCCCTTGCCTGTTATGCGCTCAACCCCTCTGCCCTGCCCTTGGCTCAGCGCCTTGCGGCTGGCCTGGAGGCCAGCCCGTGGAGCGTGCCGAGCGCGGGCCAGGCTTGCGCGAGCGCAAATGCACACAAGCCCGCCTTACTCGCCCGCATGGAGCTGTTTGCCCCGGCGCGATTCTGCCCTGCGGGGGCGAATTCTTTCGATAAAATTGGCCCGTTGCTGGCAACAACCTACAAAGCGTTTGCAGCGCACGCCTTTATTGGCGCAACGGGTATTGCGGTGCGCGCTCTCGCCCCCCTGCTTTCACACAAAAGCACCGATGCCCCGGTTTTGGTGCTGGACCCCACAGGGCAATACGTCATAAGTCTGCTCTCCGGGCACTGGGGCGGAGCCAACGAACTGGCGCGACATGTGGCCCGTCTGCTTGAGGCCACAGCCGTCATTACCACAGCCTCGGACGCCATGGATTGCGCGCATCAAGCGGATAACATAGCCCATGAGGCAGCGCCGCAGCCTCTTGATCTTTTGCTGCGTAACGCGGGATTGCAACTTGTGGATTGGGACCGGCTGCCAGCAATGCAGGCCGCCATGCTTGAGGGCGCGCGGCTGAACCTCTGGGATCCATGCCATGCCGTGCCCAAGCACCCCTTGCTGCACCGCCTGACTGCAACGCATACCGACACCACGCCGCCCAATAAAAAAAGTGAGTTGGTGGCAGCGCACTGGCGGCAGCTTGCCCCACGATCCGGCACCCTGCGGGTGGCGGTTCCCCGTTTGGTTATTGGCCTCGGCTGCCGCAAAAATACTCCCGCCCCCCTGGTGGAAGCCGCCGTGCGCAACCAGCTTGCGGCACAAGGTCTTGAACCATTAGCTGTGGCAGCCCTTGCAACCGTGAATGATAAGTTGCAGGAGCCAGCCCTGGTGGCCCTTGCCGAGCGACTGAGGATACCTCTGGTGGGATTTGAAGCCGCAGAGCTTGCACGCCGCACCACACCCAACCCCTCCGCAGCAGCAGGCAGGCGCTTTAGCCAGCCGCCATTCAGTGTATGCGAGGCCTCGGCATTGCTGGCGGCAGAACAAATTTTTACTGCGGGCACACCACGTCTGCTTGTTCCCAAAATCAAAGAGCAGGGCCAGTTGACCCTAGCCATAGCTGTCATGGACAGGAATAATTAATGAATCCAGCCAGTTTACACGTTGTAGGCCTCGGCCCCGGCTCCGCCTCATGTCTTACCCCTCTGGCCCGCGAGGTCATAGCAAACGCTTCATGCGTAGCCGGGTACAGCCTGTACATGGATCTGGTACCGCCGGAGCTGCTGGTGGGCAAACAATGCATCAGTACCGGCATGCGCCATGAAGAAGAACGCTGCTCTGCGGCAGTTGACGCCGCCTTGTCCGGGCAACCCACGGCTCTTGTCTGCTCTGGCGACCCTGGCATTTACGCCCTGGCAGG
>QKDT01000125.1 GCA_003251995.1 Desulfovibrio desulfuricans | reverse complement strand
AGATGCCACAGTAGCCGATGCGGGGGCACTGTGCTGCAACCGGGCCAACGCAGCCATATCGCGCCTAAGGGCATGCAGCTCAAATTCATCAGCCATGGCGGCGCACTGCGCTTCATCAAGCGGGCTGACGGTCATATCTTCAAGGGTCACATTGGAGCAGACCTCAAGCGAAAGGCTGGTGAGCTGCCGCCACAAAAACATGTTTTCAAGGTGGTCGCGCAGCTTGTCCTGAATTTTGGGCGCAAGCAGGGCAAAGTGGTCGCGTATGTCTTCAAGCGTTGGGCATATTTCAAATATTTTCTGCGCAGTCTTGGGGCCTATACCAGGCACGCCGGGGATATTATCGCTTGTGTCACCTATAAGGGCCTGCACATCAGCCCACTGGTCGGGCCTGAGGCCGCTTTCTGCCGTAAAATCTGCGGCTGAAAGCAGCTTTTCTTCCTTGGGGGCCGGGTCCCACATATACACATTGGGGCCAAGGCACTGCTTCAGGTCTTTATCGCCGCTCACAATAACCACGGGCCGCTGCGCGGAAAAACGCGCTGCCAGCGAGGCAATGCAGTCGTCGGCCTCGCAGCCGTCAGAAACTTCTACAGGGATGCCAAGAGCGCGTACCATACGCAAGATGGGGTCCATCTGACGCACCAGGTCTTCTGGTGTGGCGTCACGGTTGGCCTTGTACAGCGGAAAAAGATCGTGGCGAAAATTCTTGCCCTTGCCGTCTTTGACAAACAGAAAATGGGCGGGGCGTTCATCGCGCAAGATACGCAGCAACACCCTGGTTACCACCACCAGCGCGTTGGTGGGAAATCCATCCGAGCGCTGCATGTTTTTATTGGCAAAAAATCCGCGGTATATAAAGGCAGAGCCATCCATAAGGAAAATTGGCTCGGCAGAAAGATTGAGACGTTGTTTCAGCGACATGACAGCCCGTGGGTTTGGTTTTTTACAATGGTAAATAAAACTGTTCGCCAGCTTGGATGCTTGCGAAGATGTTATGCTCCGCGTATAATATAGTGATGGAAACAAGTCCGCAAGTGACCGTATCTGTTCAGGGGCCGCTGCTGCGCGTAAGCGTTGGCGGGCGCTGGAATATGGACGAGCCATGGCCTCAGGAAGCGCTGAACGCCCTGAACCAGGTTACCGACCAGCGCATCCGCGAAGTGAGCCTTGAAAGCTCTGACCTTGGGCAGTGGGACAGCACTCTGCTGGTCTTTCTGGTTCAGGTGATCAAGGCGGCGCGTGCCCGTGACCTGTCGGTGCGCACAGAACTGCCCGAAGGACTTGAGCGCCTCATAAAACTGGCCTTTGCCGTTCCTGCCAAGGCAGGCTCGGAGCGCAGCAAAAGCACTGCCAGTTTTGTCACCCGCGTGGGCGAAAGTGTGCTCTCTTTGCCGCCCAAAATCACAGATTTTCTTAATTTTCTTGGCGAAGTTGTGCTCTCCATCTGGCGGCTGTTTCTTGGCAGGGCCAAGATGCGCCCCATGGATCTGTTTGCCGCCATGCACGAATGCGGCGTGGCTGCCCTGCCCATCATTTCGCTTACCAGCCTGCTGTTTGGTCTTATTCTGGCCTTTGTGGGCGCGGTGCAGCTCACCCAGTTTGGCGCGCAACTATATGTTGCGGGCCTTGTGGGCATAGGCATGCTGCGGGTCATGGGCGCCATCATGGTGGGCGTGGTCATGTCGGGCCGGGTGGGCGCGGCTTACGCGGCCCTTATCGGCACCATGCAGGTCAATGAAGAGGTGGACGCCCTTTCCACCCTTGGCATTTCTCCTCATGATTTTCTTGTTCTACCGCGGGTGCTGGCCCTCATGGCTATGATCCCCCTGCTTACCCTGTACGCCGACCTTATGGGCATAATCGGCGGTTTTTTGGTAGGCACCGCCATGCTGCGGCTCAACCCCATGGAATATATCAATGCTACCATACAGATGGTGCCCTTCAAGCATCTGATTATCGGCCTCATATACGGCACGGTTTTTGGGGCAATTGTGGCTGTGGCGGGCTGCTATCAGGGCATACGTTGCGGGCGTAGCGCCCAGGCTGTGGGTCAGGCCACCACCACGGCTGTGGTTCAGGCCATTGTGGGTATTATTGTGGCGACTGCCATTATTACCATTATTTGCAACGTGCTGGATGTGTAACATGCCTACCGCTGCACAGCCCTCGCTTATCCTGCCAGATATAAACTCATCCGACGCGGCCTCAGCCAACGCGGATACCAACGTGCGCATCCGGGTTCGCGACCTCACGGTGGCTTTTGGCTCCTTTGTGCTGATGCGCAACGTGTCGTTTGACGTGCGCGTGGGCGACATCTTTATGGTCATGGGCGGGTCGGGCTGCGGCAAAAGTACTCTTTTACGCGTGCTCATGGGCCTTAAAGAACCACAGCAGGGCCAGATTGCCTATAATGGTGAGGATTTTTGGGCAGGTACGGAAGAAGCCCGCAGCCGCATCATGCGCAATACGGGTGTGCTGTTTCAGGGCGGCGCGCTGTGGAGCTCCATGACGCTGGCAGAAAATGTTGGCCTACCCCTCCAGCAATACACTGATCTTACCGATGAAGAAATCAGGGAACAGGCATCGCTCAAATTGGCCCTTGCAGGCCTGGCAGGGTTTGAAGACTATTATCCCTCAGAGATAAGCGGCGGCATGCGCAAACGTGCAGGGCTTGCACGGGCGCTGGCTCTTGACCCGCAAATCCTTTTTTTGGACGAACCCTCAGCAGGGCTTGACCCCGTAAGCTCCCGGCTGCTCGACGACCTGATACTGGAGCTGCGTGACAGCCTTGGCACGACATTTGTCATTGTTTCCCATGAGTTGCCAAGTATCTTTACCATTGCGCGCAACAGCATTTTTTTGGACGCGCAAAGCAGAACAATCACTGCCAGCGGCAATCCCAGTGAACTGGTAAAAGACCCCAACACAGACCAAAGCGCAAAGCTCTTCCTTACCAGAGGCGGCGTACGCAATGGGAATGAAGACGCAGCCGAAGACGCCCCGGCGGCAACTTCGCACAAGGAAAAAGCCTGATGAACTCGCAATCGTACAAGACAACAGTCGGCGCATTTGTGCTGGGGGGCCTGGCCCTGCTGGTGCTTGGCATTATCTTGCTTGGCGGGGGTCGTCTTTTCAGCAACGATCTTGAATACGTAATGTACTTTGATGGTTCGGTCAGCGGGCTTGCCACGGGCGCGCCCGTTGTGTTCAGAGGCGTACCCATGGGCAGCGTTACGCGCATCAACCTGGTTGCCAACACGCGCGATTCCAACGTGACTATCCCCGTTTATATCCGCATTGACGAGCGCAGCTTTGTACGCGCCAGCGGCGCGGCTTCGCCCTCCGAATCATTTCAGCAAGAGATCATACGCCGCATGGTGCAGCGCGGTTTGCGGGGGCGGCTGCAACTGCAAAGCCTGATTACCGGGCAGTACCGGGTGGAGCTTGATTTTTATCCCGCCACACCGGCTAACTTCCGCTCTGCCACGCCGGATATGGAAATTCCCACTATTCCTTCGCCTATCGATACGCTCCAAAGCACACTCTCACAGATGCCGCTTGAGCAGATGATAAATTCCTTTAACGCGGCACTGCAAAACCTTGCCCTCGGCCTCAGTGATGATAAGCTTGGCAAGGCGCTTACGGCTTTTACCAATACATTTCAGGAGGCCCACGGCATCCTGCATGAGGGCGGCATACGCACCAATACGGAACAGGTACTCAAAAATCTGAGTTCTGCCAGCGCGTCGGTTGAAAAAGAGCTGCCCGCCACCATGGTGGCCTTCCGTGAAGGCATGCAAAGCATGGCAATCGCCGCAGATCAGTTGCGCGTGGCCACGGCCTCGGCCCAAGGCATTTTGGGGCGCGACTCGCCCACCATGAATGACCTGCGCCGCCTTATCAAAGAGAGCACTGAAACCATGCGCTCCATGCGCACCCTGGCCGAAACGCTCGAACGCAATCCCGAAGCCCTGCTGCGGGGCAAGCAAGGAGCACGCTGATGCAACGCAAAATCTTTTTCCTTTCGCTGATGCTGCTGACGCTTCTGAGCGGCTGCGGACGCAGCACGCCCACCCGCTACTATCTGCTTGAAAGCGCACTGGATCCTGTTAAGGCCGACACCCTGCCCACAAAGAACCTTAGGGTGGCGCAGGTGACTGTGCCCGATTATCTTGACCGCAACAGCATTGTCAGCCGCGTGAACGGTGAGACAGAGCTTGTGGTTTCGCAATTTCACGCCTGGGCAGAACCTGTGGGGCACGGTGTACGCCGCGTGGTGCAAGAGGTGCTTACTCCGCCGCTGCTCGCAGTGGGGCTAAATGTGCTGGCACCGGGCGACGATACACGCGCCGACTACGTATTGCTGGTGGATTTGCAAAGACTGGACGGCAACTTTGACTCCAGGGCAGTGCTTGAGGCGCGCTGGACGCTCAAAAACCGCCAGGATGATGTGATTGCCCGCGGCATTTATGCCGACGCCGAAGAGGTCAAGGGTAAAACCTATGACGTGCTTACCGCGGCAGAAAGCCGCATGGTGCGCCGCATGGCAGAGCATCTTGCCGCCCGGCTGCCTGAACTCACACGGGGCAAATTATGAGCTGGGCCGAAGAAACTGACGACCCAAATCAGCAACGCAAATGCAATAACATCCTGCTGGTTGACGATGCGCCTGAAAACTTGCGCATTCTCAGCGAGTGCCTGCGCGACAAATACACAATCATGTTTGCCAAAAACGGACCGGATGCCTTACGTCTGGCCCAGCGCCAGCCTCCGCCAGACCTGATTCTGCTTGATGTTATCATGCCCGGCATGGATGGCTACGAAGTGTGCAAACGCCTGCGCAGTGATGCGCAAACACGCGATATCCCAATAATGTTTATTACCGCCCAGAATGAAGAAACAGACGAAGCCAAGGGGCTTTCGCTGGGCGCGCAAGACTACATAACCAAGCCTTTTCGCTCTTCTTTGGTGCGCAACCGCGTTGCCAACCAGCTCAAATTCAAACTCTATCGCGATCACCTCAACGAGCTCGTGCTTGAACGCACGCGCCAGCTTGCCCTTACCCAGGAGGCCACCATTCACGCCATGGCAAGCCTGGCGGAATGGCGCGATACAGAAACCGGCGCGCACATCAAACGCACACAAAACTACGTTAAGGCGCTGGCTATCCATATTGCCCAACTGCCGCAATACAGGGATGAGCTGGACGCCGACGCCATTTCGTGGCTCTACCTTTCTGCACCGCTGCATGATGTGGGCAAGGTAGGCATTGCCGACACGGTGCTGCACAAACCCGGCCCCCTCACCGATAAAGAATATGAAGCTATGAAGGAGCACACTACCCTTGGGCGCTCTGTGCTTGCCTCGGCAGACAAATTTTTGGGCGAAAATTCCTTTTTGCGCATCGCAAGCGACATTGCATACTGCCATCACGAGCGCTGGGACGGAAAAGGCTACCCACGCGGGGTAGCGGGCACGGAGATCCCGCTTTCGGCCCGTCTCATGAGCGTAGCCGACGTGTATGACGCGCTGCGCAGCAAACGCGTTTACAAACCAGCCATGCCGCACGAAACAGCCGTGAACATTATCCTGGACGGTCGCGGCACACAATTTGACCCGGAAGTAATCGACGCGTTCATCGCCATACAGGAGCAGTTTCGCAGTATTGCCGACAAATATTCGGACATTTAGGCTGCTGGCGCACCACTCCGGCACGTATCTGCCCTCTGCGGGCGCCCTTGGCGATCATTCATATTTTCTGGCGCAGCGGCTGCCCGCACCAACTGTTGCACCAGCCGCTGCGTCAATCTGCTTTATGCTTTCTGGGCATCGTGCTCCGCAAATACATCCCTTGCGGCAAACAGACCATTGAGCGCAGCGGGAAAGCCCGCGTACACGCACATCTGCACAATAACTTCAATAATCTCCTGCCTGGTGCAGCCCACATGCAGGGCCGCCCCAATATGAACACGCAACTGCGGCGATGCATTGCCCATGGCTGTGAGGGCAGCTACTACGGCGATCTCCCTTTGCTTCAAATCCAGCCCTGGTCGGGAATAAATGTCGCCAAAGGGAAATTCTACAAGGTACTGCGCAAAATCCGGGCAGATAGCCCGCACGCTCTCAAGCACTTTTTCTCCACCGCGCCCGTCCACCTTTTCCAGCATTGCAAGCCCTGTGGCATAACGATCAGTCTGCATAACTATTCTCCTGAGTAATAACCACGGCACAATGCCTTGGCCTGATCCGACTTTTATGCCTGCCCACCGGCTTTGCCTCTTGCCATTTTGGTGATACCTTTAAAGCATGGCTAATGATATTTTTGCTCTACCTGACTGGCGGCTGCTGCGTTATTTCTCAGTCATTGCAGAAGAAAGCAGCTTGCGCCGCGCGGCTGACCGGCTGTACATGACCCAGCCGCCCTTGAGCCGCCACATGAAACGCCTGGAAGAAATGTTGGGCGTTACGCTGTTTACGCGCCACAGCAAAGGCCTGACCCTTACGCAAGAAGGATTGGCTGTGCTGCGCATTGCCCGCCCGGTCCTGGAGGCGCAGGACGCAGCCAGTGAGCGATTGAGGGAGCTTGGACACGCCAAAGCCATATCCGCGCCTTTGTCCATTGGGCTCACAACAGCTTTTGAACAAGGCATATTTGCTCGTTTTATTAAACAGATAGCGACACAGAAAGGCAGCCCGGCGCGTTATGTGCGCCAGCCATCGCCGCAACTGGCGCGCGGGATACGGCGGGGCAGACTGGATGCGGCCCTTGTGGCTCTGCCGCTGGAGGCTCCGGGGGTGCGTATTGTCCCGCTGAACTATACGGAACCTCTGCTGGCGGCTCTGCCCGCAACATGGCTCGCAGCGCAGCCCTCAATCAATAAAAATCCCATGCGGATCCAAAGCCTGAGCGGCAGAGGCCTTTTCTGGTTTCGACGCGAGAGCAACCCCGCATACTTTGACCATATGCACGGCATTTTTGCCCATGTGGGATTTGCGCCCGTGTATCTGGAAGAGCCAGAAGAATACGATGTGCTGCTGGCCCGTATTGCTCAAGGGGATGGCATGGGCCTGTTGCCGCGTTCATTTTCCGCCATTGGGCGAAATGGCGTTGTTTTTTGTCCGCTGGCAGAGCAATCCCTTCTAGGGCTCCAGCTTGGGCTGGCTATAAAAGCTGATGGCACTGACGCCCCGGGCGGCAATGCCAATGCTGATCAGGATCGGGAATCCGCATCTGATCTGGAGCAGATAATCTGCGCGGCTGCGCCCTATCTGGGGGCGTAAAGCACCCGGCACCCAAAACAAACCTGGATGGCAGGTAGCCGCCCTACAGCGCCAGAGCTGGCATACGCATGCCCACTGCAACAAACCACCCGCAGTTATTCCGCGATTTGCCCGCGGTTTTTCCGCGACCTGCCCGTTCAAAAAAGCAGGCATACAGTCATGCGCATAAAAAAAGCCCGGCAGCCAAAGCCACCGGGCCAAAATCCAGGTGTAAAAAAATCTACTGTTTTACCATTACCTTGGCGGGTCGAATCAAACGGTCGCCCAGTTTGAAGCCGCGTTGCAGCACGCGCGCCACAGAGTTTGGCGCGAAATCGGGGCGGTCTTCAAAACCCACGGCCTCATGCACGTTGGGGTCAAATTCTTCGCCTTCTTCGCCAAGGGGCTTGAGACCGTGCTTTTCCACCGCATCAAGCAAGAGCTTGTACGTCATGGCTACGCCCTGCAACATATCCTTGCAGGCTTCGTGCTTGCTGCCGTAACGCAGGGCCAGATCAAGATTGTCGAGCGTGGGCAGCAAGTCGCCCAACACTTTTTCAGACGCGTAGCGCATCTGTTCTTCGTGTTCGCGCGTGAGACGTTTTTTAAAATTATCCATCTCCGCAGCGCTGCGTAAACGCATTTCAACAATCTCGGCCTTGAAGCGCTCTTCGGCGCTTTCTGCTGAAGCTGCGCTGTCTGCCGAGGCAGAATCAGAAGTCTGCTCGTTAGTGGCAGAAGGATTCTTGCCCGCATTATGACCGAACAGAATACCGTCTTCTTCAAGAAAACCATCTTCCGGTCTTTCGGGCTGACATTCTGCCCGGTTTTCCGCTTGGCTGCCCTGCTGACCGCCCTGCTGTCCGAATGAATGGTCCATTTTATGACGCTGCATGCTTCCTCCTGAATCGACCCTGGCGGGGTCACGATGCTTTTCGTTAAGTAAGTATGCTTATCTCCCCTGTCAAGGCGCTGCCGTGCCTGCAAAAACTTTTGTTTCGGCCCCACTGTCGTCAGCGATTGCGCCTGTTAGCGGGCATCTGCGCCTCGACATTCTGCGTCGGCTTCTGTATATTGCGCGAACCAGAAGAGGAACAGCACTATGACATGCCGAATTTTGACGCTGCAACATGAACAGGAATGGCCCGCGCTGGCCCAATGGCTGCAAGGGCGGCACAACCCCGGCAATGGGGTGGAAAGCGCCGTAAATGACATTATCAGCGCTGTGCGGCAAAAGGGCGACGATGCCCTTGTGGAGTACACGCGCAATTTTGACTGCCCGGATTTTGCCCCTCCGCTGCGCGTAAGCGAGCAAGAAATCTCTCGGGCGGCAGCCTCTGTTACCATAGAAAGCCGGGAAATCATCGGCGAGGCTGCATCCAACATCCGCTCGTTCCACGAAGCGCAGGTTGAGAAATCGTGGTTTCTCACCCGCCCGGACGGCAGCATCCTGGGCCAGCAGGTTACATCTGTTGACGCGGGCGGCCTGTATGTTCCCGGTGGTCAGGGCGGCAATACGCCCCTTGTTTCAAGCCTGCTCATGAGCGCCATCCCCGCCCAGGTGGCTGGCGTGCCGCGCATTGCCGTGTTTACCCCGCCCCGCAAGGACGGCACCGTAAACCCGCACATTCTTGCCGCCGCCCATCTGCTTGATATCGACGAGGTTTACCGCGTTGGCGGCGCATGGTCCATCGCGGCTATGGCCTATGGCACACAGACCATTCAGCCTGTGGATGTTATCGCCGGGCCTGGCAATATTTTTGTGACCACGGCAAAGCGCTTGGTGCAGGGCACGGTGGGCATTGATATGATCGCTGGCCCAAGCGAAGTGCTCGTGCTGGCAGATTCATCCGCCAACCCGGCGTGGCTGGCTGCGGATATGCTTTCGCAGGCAGAGCATGATGCCCTGGCCTCTGCCATCTGCATTACTGACGATGCCCGCCTTGCCGATGCCTTGCAGCAAGAGCTGAAAAAGCAGTGCGCCGCCCTGCCCAGGGCAACCACCGCCGCCCGCGCGCTAGAAGACTGGAGCGCCATTGTGGTTACGCCCAATCT
>QKDT01000247.1 GCA_003251995.1 Desulfovibrio desulfuricans | reverse complement strand
AATTATCCAGATGGACGGCGAGGAAGCCATCCGAACCGCCCGTCTGCTTATGGAGCATGGCATCATGGCGGGCATATCCACTGGCTCCAACGTGCGCGCTGCTCTAGATCTGGCGGCGCGGCCTGAAATGCAGGGCAAAAATATTGTTACTTTTGTCTGCGACACAAGCGAGCGCTACATGTCCACGCGCTTGTTTCAAGGGGCGTAGCGGCCCTGTTGAACACGGCGTGCGTTAGCCTGTGGCTACTTTGCCCTTGCTGTGGCATACTCACGGAGAGTCCGCATAATAACAGCAAATTGTTGCCGCGCCGGGGCCACATGCGGGCATGCTTTTATGCTCAAAATGTCGTGGAAAACCTCTTTTGTCTTTTTGCCCACACCAAAAAAGTGTGAAAAAAACTGTCTTTTGACCTGGCACGGCTAAATATTTGCATTTGGCAACCGATAAGAGAGTCAGCGTAAGCTTTGCGCACCGGCTGGCAGCATACTGGTTTCAGTCTGCCGTCCGACATTAACGGGCCTCAGCCCAACGGGAGCTCTTCCATGGCGCAGACCAATATCCTGCTGGAAACCGGCACCAATGAGCTGGAAATTGTGGAATTTTTCGTCAATCAGGATGGCTACGAAGCCCATTATGGCCTGAACGTAGCCAAGGTGGTTGAAATTGGTCGTCGCCAGCCGGTGACTGCCATGCCGGAGATGCGCCATAAAGCGCTTTTGGGTGCGTTTTTGCACCGCAATGGGCGCGTGGTGCCTCTGATAGATATGGCCCAGTTTTTGGGCAGCGGCCCCATTGAAAATGAGGACGCCAAAGTTATCGTCACCGAATTCAACGGCGTCTGCACGGGCTTTTTGGTGTCGGGGGTTAACCGCATCTATCGCCTGAGCTGGACGGATGTTGAGGCTCCTGGTCAGTTTTTGCAGAATGTGAGCCGCAGCTCGGTAACGGGCGTGGTACGGCTGGAAGAGCGCGTGATCTTTTTGCTGGATCTCGAAGCCATCGTCGCCGAATTGCACCCGGCCATGGCCATGCGCTTTGACGCCTCCGACATGCGCCACAGCGGGGAAAAAGTTTACAACATCCTTCATGTGGACGATTCAAGCAGCATCCGCAGCCTGCTGCTTGAGCTGCTCAACAAGGAAGGGCGTTTCGCGGTAACACAAAAGGTCAACGGTCAGGATGCCTGGGATTACCTGAAGGTGCTGCGTGACCGTTGCGAAGCCGAAGATCGACCCATTTCCGATTTTATTCACGGCGTTATCACAGACATAGAAATGCCCGGCATGGACGGTCTGGCCCTGTGCAAGCACATCAAGGACGAAAAAATTCTTAAAAAGTTGCCCGTCGCTATCTTTTCGTCCATGATCAACGAACCTCTTGCCAAAAAATGTGCTGTTGTTGGCGCTGATGTGCAGTACACCAAGCCCGACCTCAAGGTGCTTTCCGTCAAGCTGTACGACCTGGTGACTGAAGCCTGGGGCTAATCGGTATACAGTATACAGGCGCAGAATTTAAAAAACGCTCGACCTTGATGGTCGGGCGTTTTTGTTTGCAACGCGCAACCCCCTCCCGGGTAGGGATACGAGAGGGGGCGCGCATGGGGCGACCAGGGGTAGAGGCCGCCATTGTGACGATTTACCGGGGGTGCTAGCCCAGCTTGGTGGCGTCAATAACGTTGTAGTCGAGGCCAAGCTCCTTGCCGGGGATGCCCAGGGCAAGGCCCACCAGTTGCGAAAGGTGCAGCACTGGCAAACGGGCTTTTGACTTGGATATATCCTGCGCCGCGTCCTGATAAATGTCGAGCTGCATCTGACAGAGCGGGCAGGGGGTGACAATACAGGCCGCGCCAGAAATGGCGGCGCTGTCCACAATCTGGCTGGTCATGCGCATTACGGATTTTTCTGCCGGATAGACGGCATGAAATCCGCAACAGTCGAGCCGCTTGGAAAAAGGTACGGTTTGCCCACCAAGGGCTGCCACCACAGTTTCAAAACTGGAGGGGTTCACCGAGCTTTCAAAGCCAAGGGCAGATTCGGGCCGCAGGCTGTGGCAGCCGTAGAATGCAGCCACCTTAAGGCCCGTAAGCGGCTTTGATACTTTGGCTTTGAGGGTCTGGGCGTTTTGAGCCAGCACCCAGAGCAGGCTTGTGACGTCGCTGGTGCCAGCGTAGCTCATGTTGCCCTTGGCGAGAAAGGTATTGATGCGATCTTTCTTGCCGCCGTCAAGCTCTGCCTTGGCGCGGCGCAACATGAGCAGGCAGGTGCTGCACGAGGTCAGCACTGGCAGGCCCATTGTTTCTGCCAGGGCGAGGTTGCGGGCATTGGCAACCAGGGTTGCCAGGGGGTCCACATCCTGAGCCTGAGAAGCGCCGCAGCAGCTCCAACCGGGAATTTCCTTAAGCTTGATGCCAAGCCTTGGGGCAACAGCCTCAAGAGCCATCTTGGATTCCTTGGCGGCCTGAGTCAGCACGCAGCCGGGAAAAAAGGCGAATTCGGTCTGCATACGGCTACTCCTTCTCTGCGGCATGGGCCGCCTGAATCATCTTCACCAGGGCATCATGCCCTTCAATGGTTTCGCCGCCAAAGGCCTCAAGGGGGTTCATCTTGCCCTGCCGCAGCAGGGTAACAGCCATGCCGGCGCGGGCAATGGTGCTGATGCCTTCGGTGCGCAGGGCGAGGCGTACTTCATTAAGGCGGCCCGAATCGTCCACAAGGTCAGTGTAGAACGACTTGGCATGGGCCGGGCCAACGCCGTCGTTCATGCCCTTTTTCATAACCATGGTCCGCAGGCCAGCAATGTCATCGGCGGCGCTGATGCCGTTGGGGCAGCGGCTGGTGCATTCCTGACAATGCACGCAGTTCCACAGGCCGCCAGCCACGGCTGGCTTGCCGTGCAGCAGGGGGTCTTTGGTGCGCGAGTCGTTGGCTACGCGCCATGCATGGGTAAAGACAAAGGGCTCCATGTAGTCGCTGTGGTCGGCGGTGAGCTTGTTGCACTCTGAGGCACAGGCGCCGCAGAGGATGCAGTCCCACTGCTTTATGATGCGGTCAAAGTCCTTTTGGTTCTGGCGGCAGCCTTCCTTCATGGAGAATTCGGTCTTAGCCACCATGCCGGGATGCACCTTGCGCAGGTTTTCCATGGCTGGTTCCCAATCCACCACCAGGTCGGAAATGACCTTGAAGTTCGCCAGGGGCGAAATGCGGAAGATGCTGGAGCCATAGGTTTTGGCGAGGTCGTCCATCTTGGTGTCGCAGGCCAGAATCGCATGCCCGTTGACGCGCACGGCGCACGCACCGCAGATGGCGCAGCGGCAGGATGCCGTGAAGTTCAGCGTAGGGTCTTGCGTCTGCTTGATGAACAGCAGGGTGTTGAGTACGGTCTTGCCCGCAACATCCGCCGCATCAAGCTTATAGCTCTGCTCAAAACTGTTTTTACCGTCAAAGCGGTCAATGATGATGGTAGGCATTAGTACTTCCGCTCCTCAGGCTTGAATTTGGTGATCTCCACTTCTTTCCAGCCCATGCGCAGTTTGCCGCTTTCGTCCATGGTGACCATGCTGTGCTTGAGAAAGTTGGCATCGTCGCGCTTGGGAAAGTCCTCGCGGGTATGCGCGCCGCGCGATTCCTTGCGTTCAGAGGCGGCAAGGCAAACTGCCTGGGCCAGTTGCAGCATGTTGCCCAGCTCCACATATTCGGTGAACACCGTATTGTAGACAGGATTGGCATTGGGTACGCGCAGGGCATCATACCGGGAGCGCAGATCGGCAAGGGTGGAGGCAAGGGCGTTGAGCTTGGACTGGGTGCGGAAAATGCCCATGTTGTCCCAAAGCTGCGCGCCCATTTCTTCGCGGATGGCATACATCTGTTTGGCATCGCCACCATTGGTCACGCCGCGAAAGCGCCCCTGCCAGTTGGCAGTCAGGTCGGTAAGGCGTTTGCCAGCGCTAAAGTCGGCCTTGCTGGCAAACGCAGCCGCGCCGTTACCGGCGATTTTGCCAGTAACAACCGCATCGGCAAGCGAATTGCCGCCAAGGCGGTTTGCACCGTGGATGGACACGCAGGAGGCTTCACCAGCGGTAAACAGGCCGGGTACAACCGTAGCCATGTCGTCAAAGGTGTTTACGTCAATGCCGCCCATGGAATAGTGCGCCGTGGGGCGAATGACCATGGGTTTTTCCACCAGGTCAATGTTTTCAAAGAGCTTGCCGACGTGGCGGATCTGCGGCAGGTCGTGTACGATTTTATCTCTGCCCAAGTGTCTGAGATCAAGCAGTACGTAAGATTCCAGCCCCTGACCGTAGCCCCGGCCTTCGCGAATTTCTGTTTCAATGGCGCGGGCAACGATATCGCGGGGTCCCAGTTCCATTTTGGCGGGGGCGTAGTTCTTCATAAAGCGTTCGCCCTTGTTGTTGAGCAGATAGCCGCCTTCGCCGCGTGCGGCTTCGGTAATAAGCACGCCGCCGTGTACAACGCCAGTGGGGTGAAATTGCACCATTTCGGCGTCTTTAAAGGGAACGCCAGCGCGCAGGGCGGCGGCAACGCCATCGCCTGTGGCAATGTAGGGGGTGGAGGTGCGGTTCCAGAAAATGCGGGTATAGCCGCCGGTGGCAAGCACCACGGCTTTGGCGCGTACCGGGGCGATTTCGCCTGTGCGGATGTTGCGCAGCACGGCTCCCTCGCAGCGACCATTATCAACGGCAACGTCAAGCAGCTCGTGATCCATAAGGAACTTGACACCATTGCTCAGGGCGTCGTCCAGACAGGTGTGGGCAACGATGTGCCCCGTTTTGTCGGCGGAGTAGTTGCAGCGCACCTTGGATGCACCGCCAAAGGGCCGCGCTTTGACTTTGCCCTCAGCCGTGCGCGAAAAGGGCATGCCGAGGTAATCAAGCTCGTTGATGGCGGGGCCTGCCTGTTCGCAGAATTTGAGCGTGGATTCCTGGTCAACCAGGTAGTCGCCGCCCTTCACCGTGTCAAAACAGTGCAATTCGTAAGAATCGCCCTTGCTAAAGTCGGTGACGCCGTTGATGCCGCCTTCAGCCATACAGGTGGCACTGCGCGAGGGCATGCATTTGCTGACCACAACCACGTTGAGTTTGGGATTTTTTTGCATTGCTGCCACAGCGGCACGCAGGCCAGCGCCACCCGATCCGATAATCAGGATGTCGCAGGTTGCCAGGGGGCCGACTCCAGCGGCTGCGGCAAGGGCTTTTTCAATGCCGCTCATGTTCACCGTCAACGCACTGATGGTGATGCAGGCCGATTGCAGAAATTTTCTGCGGGTAAACTGCTGCGTCATAAGGGTTTCCTCAAAAATAAGTGGGTTTTGCCGTCACTTCCACCGGCTGCGCAAAAAAGACAGCGCGACCAGGAGGCAGGGCAAAAACTGATTGGCTGAGCAAACAATAAAATATGTGCTCTGTTGATAGTGAAAAATAACACAGCGAATAATGTCAGAGCAATGCTCAACAGGCATTTGTAAGTATTTAAACTTTCGTAAGTAATGTAACCGGCGATAAAATGCTGTAAAAATAGCTAGATAATGATTTTGGGGGCAACCTGCGGATGAACATGGTCAAAAAAAAGGAGACTCTTTGGTAAAGAGTCTCCCCATGTCAGCTTGGTTGGCAGTATTAAAAACCCTGCTCCAGCGGCGGCCAAACCAGCCAGTCGCCATCATGCGGGGCGCGTGGGCTGCTGCCAGGCTTGAGGTGTACCTGCCGCCCCTTAACGTCAATACGTCCCTGCGCCAGCCACTGCACTGCCTGCGGGTAGATGCGGTGTTCCATCACATGGATGCGGCTCATGAGGTCGTCCTCGCTTTCGCCAGCATTGACTGGCACGGCGGCCTGAATCAGCACGGGGCCGCTGTCCACTTTTTCTTCCACAAAATGCACGGTGCAGCCAGATATCTTTACGCCGTAATGCATGGCGTCTGCTCCGCCATGCACACCGGGAAAGCTGGGCAGCAGGGCAGGATGGATATTGATGACCTTTCCGGCAAATGCTTCAAGGAACAGGGGCGTCAGCAGGCGCATGTAGCCCGCCAGCACAACCAGCTCGGCTCCGGCTTGGCGCAAGGCTTCAACCATGCGGGCATCAAAGCTTTCGCGATCGGCAAAGGTGGTGTGGTCCAGCACCAGGCAGGGAATACCCGCTTTTTGCGCACGGGCCACAACGCCCGCTCCGGGGCGGTTGCAGACGATCAGAGCAATGGTGACATCCAGCACGCCCTGGGCGGCTTTGTCGATCATGGCCTGGGCGTTGGTGCCGCTGCCAGAGGCCAGTATGGCGATTTTCAGGGGCATGTTTTATCTCGCAAAGTACGTTTTCAGCGCGTCCACCAATGCCGGGATGGTGTAGTCCATGGGCATGATGTTGCAGGTAAGGCCATGCTTTTGCAGCGTTTCAGCCGTCACAGGGCCAATGGCGGCAAGCTTGACCTCGGGATGTTTTTTGAGGATTGCTGCCGGGATAAGTGAAAGGAAGTTTTCTACCGTGGACGAAGAGCCAAAGGTCACGCAGTCCAGGGTGCCAGCGTTGATGCGCTCCAGCACCTCGTCTTTTTTGTGCGCCGCGGGAACGGTTTCGTAGGCGGAGATAACGTCCACCACTGCTCCGGCCTTGCGCAATTCCTCGGGCAGCACCTCGCGGGCCTTGGCGGCGCGGGGCAACAAAAAGCGTTTGCCAGCCACATTGCCATCTTCGAGTGCCATCAGGCCTTCAAGAACACCTTCAGCCACATAGCGGCTGGGCACAAAGTCCGGGGTGACGCCACGCTCTGTCAGGGCGTCGGCGGTGGCGGGGCCGATGGCAGCCACCTTGCAATTGCCCAGGGCGCGTGTGTCCTTGCCCACGTATGCCAGCCGCTGCCAGAAGTGCTTTACGCCGTTAACAGACGTAAAGATGATCCAGCCGTAGCTGCCAAGGTTGGCAATGGCTGCGTCAAGTTCCGCATAATCGGGCAGAGGGCTTATTTCAATGGTGGGACACTGGATAACCTCGCCTCCAAGCGCCATAAGGCTTTGGGCAAGGCCGCTGGCCTGCTCGCGCGCACGGGTGACAACAATGCTGCGTCCAAAAAGCGCCTTTTTTTCAAACCAGCCAAGGGTGTCGCGCAGGGCGGCAACCTTGCCCACAAGAATGACAGAAGGGTTGGTAAACTTGGCTTCTACCGCCGCCTGGGGCAGGCGGGCCAGCGTGTCCACAAGGCTGCGCTGGTAGGGCGTGGTGCCGCGATAGATGAGGGCCGCAGGGGTATGTGGATCCATGCCTGCTTCAAGCAGGTTGCGGGCAATGTCGGGCAGGTTTTTCATGCCCATGACAAAAACCAGGGTGGATGCGCTGGCGGCAAGAGCCTTCCAGTTATGCACAGAGCCGGGCTTGTCGGGGTTTTCGTGCCCGGTGATGATGGTGACGGAAGAGGCAAAATCCCTGTGGGTCACGGGAATGCCCGCATAGGCGGGGGCAGCGATGGTGCTGCTGATGCCGGGTACCTCTTCAAAGGGCACGCCCGCAGCCGCCAGTTCTTCGCCTTCTTCGCCGCCACGTCCAAAGATATAGGGGTCGCCGCCCTTCAGGCGGGCCACAACGTTGCCCTCCTTGGCTTTGCTGACCAGCAGGGCGTTGATCTGATCCTGCGGCAGGGCATGGTTGCCCGCCACTTTGCCCACGTAGATCTTTTCCGCATCGGGGCGGGCATAAGAAAGCAGACTGTCGTTTGCCAGGGCGTCGTATACCACCACATCGGCGGCGGCCAGGGCGTCACGCCCCTTGATGGTCAACAGGCCCGGATCTCCGGGGCCTGCTCCGATGAGAAATACCTTCATTACACGCCTCCCCTGGCGAGATCGAGCAGCGTGCGGGCGCCAAAGGCCGTGGGCCCTGCGGGGGCAAGTGGCGTGGCCTTGGCGGCCCAGTCTACCCCGGCAATGTCCAGATGGGCCCAGCGCACGCCCTCTTGAATAAAGTGTTGCAAAAAGAGCGCGGCGTTGATGGCCCCGCCTTCACGCGGGCCCATGTGGCAAATGTCCGCCACTTCGCTTTTGAGCGATTCAGTATAGGGCTTCCACAGAGGCAAGGGCCAGTATTCCTCGCCACAAGCGCCACCCGCAGCGCGGATACGCTCGGCAAGGTCGGCATCGTCGCTGAACAGGCCCGCAAGCTGGGTTCCCAGCGCAACGGCGCAGGCCCCGGTGAGGGTGGCAATATCTACCATCGCCGCGGGAATCCATGTTTTTTGGGCGTAGGCCAGCGCATCACACAGGGCAAGGCGGCCTTCAGCATCGGTGTTCTGAATTTCAACGGTATCGCCGTTGGCGGCGCGTACCACATCGCCGGGGCGCATGGCGCGGCCTCCGGGCATGTTTTCTGCGCAGGCAAGCAGGCCAATCACACGGCGGGGCGCATCCTCCTGCGCCAGGGCCGCCACCGTAGCAAGCACTGTGGCTGCGCCGGTCATGTCGGCCTTCATCTGGTGCATGTTGGCTGCGGGCTTGATGCTGATGCCGCCTGTATCAAAGGTGATGCCCTTGCCCACCAGCACAAGGGGTTTATCCTGCTCGTGGCCCGCGGGAGCGTGTTCAAGCACGATAAGGCGGGGCGGACGGCCCGAACCCTGACCAACTGCCATAAGGCAGCCCATGCTTTCTTTTTCCAGCTCGGTTTCATCCAGCACGGTGCAGCTAAAGCCCTTTTCGCGTGCCAGCTCCTGTGCTTTTTGGGCCAGCATTTCAGGATAGAGCAGATTGGGCGGCGTGGTGGCCAGGTCGCGGGCAAGGCTTACGGCCCAGGCGGCGTTTTCGCCTCTGCGGGCGGCGGCGTGGGCGGCGTCCGGCACTTCCTGCCCGTCAAAGGCCACAGCCAGCCATTGCGGGTCGGCGGCTTCATCCTCATCGGCCTTTTTGAGGGCCGTAAAGCGGTAAAGGGCAAGCTGGGCGGCGCAAACGCATTCTTCCACCAGCCGTTCACGCCCGCCGGGCAGCTTTGCCAGGGCGGGTTCGGGCAGCACGATGGAAGTGTAGCCCTGCTTGCGGCACAGTTGCACTGCGGCGGCTATGGCCTTGCGGATGTCGCTGGTGGAAACTTTTTCGCGCGGGCCAAGGCCCACGGCGAGTACGCGGGGTACGGAAAGATCGGGGTGCCCGTGCAACAGGGCCAGTTCGCCCGTCTTGCCCTTGAAGTCGCGCAGTGCAGGGGCTATGACCAGCCAGGGGGCAACCTTGTCCAGTTGCGGAATCTGCTCGAGCAAAGCTTCGCCCTGACAGGCGGGAGCAAGCAGAACATCAGCCTTCCATTGTTCCGGCCCAAGATTTTGAAAGCGTAT
>QKDT01000363.1 GCA_003251995.1 Desulfovibrio desulfuricans | reverse complement strand
GGCAGGCCTGCCCCTCACGGGTGATCTGGCAACCGCCGTGGCGCTGGGCATAATTACGGACACCGGCGGCTTTTGCCACGGCAATACCAGCGCCGAGGTGCTCTACCTCACAGCCCACATGGTTGAACACGGCTGCAACATCGCCCAATTGCGCGAGCACCTTGAAAACAGTTGGAGCCGTGGTCGCCTGACGCTTTGGGGCAAACTGATGCAGCGTGCGCAGATGGAACGCGGCGGCAGCATATGTTTTTGCCCCGTGCATCTTGAAGACCTGCGCGCGTGTGGTGCGCTTAAAGAAGACCTGGAAGGCTTTGTGGAGCAATTGCGCCGTCTGCGCGGCGTGCAGGTGGCGGCAGTGCTGCGGGAGGATTCCCCGGCAGTCTGTAAGTTCAGCCTGCGCTCTTACGGCTCGGTCAACGTGCGCGCGGCGGCAAACCGCCTGGGCGGCGGCGGGCATCTTAATGCCGCAGGTGGCACCGTGCGGGCCGATATGGAATCGGCAAGCGCCCAACTGCTTGCCGCCATTGCAGAAGAGCTGGACGCTGAAGGCCTGCCAGCATCCGCCAACTAGCAATTTTTAAATTTTCGCGGTTTTCAGGCCTTCCAGGGGCCTTTGCCGCTGATATTTTTTTGACTTATGCCCGCTCTGCGGCTATGGTAGCAACTTGCATATGAGTATGACCAAAGCGGCTGCTGCCGCACCCAGCACCTCAGATCGGCAGCCGGAAAAACGCTCCGGGGCGGCCCAGTTGCCCCAACAGCACGGCGTTCTTGTGCTGCGCAAGCCTTCCGGCCCCACTTCGGCCCGTTGCCTCACGGCGATCAAACGCCTTGGGCAGAAAAAAATCGGGCATGCAGGCACTCTTGATCCTTTGGCTTCAGGGGTGCTGCTGGTATTGCTGGGTCAGGCTACCAAGCTTTCAGGGCACCTGATGGCTGGCGGGGGCAAAGTTTACAGCGGCACATTGCGGCTGGGCCAAACCACCGACACCTGGGATATTGAAGGCAAGGTTGTTGCTGAAGCGCCGTGGGAGCATGTGAGCGAAGCTGATGTGCGCCGCGAGATCGCCGCTTGGCTTGAACTCACCGAGCAGCCCGTGCCGCAGTATTCTGCCGCCAAGCACGAAGGCCAGCCGCTGTACAAGCTGGCGCGCAAAGGTGTGGATGCCCCAACCAAGGTCAAACATATGAAAATTTCACAGGCGGAAACACTCGATGTGAGTCTTCCGTTTGTGCGCTTTCGGGTCGCTTGCAGTTCTGGCACCTATATACGCTCCCTGGCCCACAGCTTGGGGACGCGCTTAGGGTGCGGAGCCGTGCTCACGGAACTGACCCGAGAGTATAGTCACCCCTTCGGCCTCAACGTGGCCCGCGATCCCGCGGACTTCACGGCTGATCCCACCCTGTTGCCGGGTTGCGTGCGTCCCATTGCGGAAGCACTGCCCCACTGGCGCAAGGTGGAGCTCACGCCGGATGAAGCCGCGCGCGTGCGCAACGGCATAGCCGTGCCATGCCGCCCCGATGCCCCCGCCCAGGCGGAGGTCTCAGCGCAAGGCGCTGCTGATGTTGAGCCTGTAGAAGGCTTCGCGCTGCTGCTTGAACAGGGCACTGCCCTGGCTCTTGCACAGCTTGAAAGCACGCCTGCTGGCCCCTGTTGGACCGTGTTGCGGGGACTTTGGAACTAACCCCGACTATCAAGGAGTACTGCTGTGGTAATGGATGCCAGCGACAAGAAAACGGTTATTGATGCCCACGCCAAACATGAAGGCGACACCGGTTCCCCGGAAGTTCAGGTGGCTCTGCTCACCGCCCGTATTGAAGACCTTACCGGTCACTTCAAAGAACACAAGAAGGACTTCCACTCGCGTCCCGGCCTGCTCAAGTTGGTTGGTCGTCGTCGCAACATTCTTAACTACCTGAAGAAGAAAGACGTCCAGCGTTACCGCGCTCTTATCGAAAAGCTCGGTCTGCGCAAGTAAGACTCTGACGCGCAAGGGGGGGCCAGAGCGCTCCCCCTTGTTGCTTGAATCAACCCTGTCAAGGGTACAAACGCGAAGAAGGGGGGTCCGGGAAAATCAGGCAGAGGCCAAAGGCCAACGTTCTGCCCGCTTTTGCCGGAATCCCCTTCGCACTACGCAAAGGAATTTTTATGTATCAAGATATTTTTGAACCTATCCGGGTTACTACCCAGGTTGGCGGCAAGGAAGTTATCCTTGAAACAGGCCGCATGGCCAATCAGGCCCACGGTTCTGTGTGGATTCAGTGCGGCGGCACGGTGGTGCTTGTTACCGTGTGCTCGCAGACGCTCGAATTCGACAAGGGCTTTTTCCCCCTTACCGTTGAATACTCCGAAAAGATGTATGCCGCCGGTCGCATCCCCGGCAGCTTCTTCCGCCGCGAAATCGGTCGTCCTTCCGAGCGTGAAACCCTGGTTTCCCGCCTGATCGACCGCCCGCTGCGCCCGCTGTTCCCCAAAAAGGGCCTGAACGAAGACGTGCAGGTGCTTGCCAGCGTTATTTCTGCCGATCAGGTGAACGACTCCGACGTGCTGGCGCTCACGGGCGCTTCCGCCGCGGTCATGCTTTCGCCCCTGCCTTTTGACGGCCCGGTGGCTGGTGGTCGCATTGGTCGCATCAACGGTCAGTTTGTGCTCAACCCCACCTTTGAGCAGCAGGAACAGAGCGACCTCAACATCGTTTTTGCCGCTTCTGCCGACGCACTCACCATGGTGGAAGGCGAAGCCCGCTTTGTGCCTGAAGAAGTCATCATCGACGCTCTTGAATGGGGCCGTCAGCAGATTCAGCCCCTGGTTGAAGCGCAGCTCAAGCTGCGTGAACTGGCTGGCAAGCCCAAAATGGCCTTTACCGCCCACGCCGACGACCCGGTTCTGGTTGCCCGCGTGAAAGAACTGGCCCTTGACGCCGGTTTGGAAGCCGCCCTGCGCGTGCCTGAAAAGATGGCCCGCAAGGATGCCCGCAAGGCCGTGAAAGAAAAGGTCATGGAAAACCTCAAGAACGACCCCGCCTGGGCTGAAAACGAAGCTGCCCTCAAGAGCGTGGGCGACATGCTGGGCGACCTGGAAAAGAAGCTGGTGCGCGCCCGCATTGTCAACGAAGGTACGCGTATTGACGGTCGTGACACCAAGACCGTGCGCCCCATCCAGATTCAGACCGGCCTGCTGCCCCGCGCTCACGGTTCTGCCCTGTTCCGCCGCGGCGAAACCAAGTCCATGGTTGTGACCACGCTTGGCTCCTCCACCGATGAACAGCGCATGGATTCGCTCACCGGCGACGTGACCAAGCGCTTTATGCTGCACTACAACTTCCCGCCCTTCTCTGTGGGCGAGGTCAAGCCCGTGCGCGTTTCGCGCCGCGAAATCGGTCACGGCGCTCTGGCTGAAAAGTCGCTGCGTCCTGTGCTGCCCGCCGACGCTTCGTTCCCCTTCACCCTGCGCGTTGTTTCCGAGACCCTCGAATCCAACGGTTCTTCTTCCATGGCTGCCGTGTGCGGCGGTTCGCTTTCGCTCATGGACGCGGGCGTGCCCATCACTGCCCCTGTGGCTGGCGTAGCCATGGGCCTGATCAAGGAAGGCGACAAGTTCATTGTGCTCACCGACATTCTTGGTGACGAAGACGCCCTCGGCGACATGGACTTCAAGATTGCTGGTACCGCTGAAGGCGTGACCGGCGTGCAGATGGACATCAAGATCACCGGCCTCACCACCGAGATCATGCGCGCCGCCATGAAGCAGGCCCACGAAGGCCGCCACCACATTCTGGAAGAAATGGCGAAAGCCATTGCCGAACCGCGCAAGGAACTTTCGCGCTTTGCCCCGCAGCACGCCGAAGTGTTTGTGAACCCGGATATCATCCGCCTGATCATCGGCCCCGGCGGCAAGAACATTAAGGCCATCACCGCGGCTACGGGCGCTTCTGTGGATATCGAAGACTCCGGTCGCGTTTCCATCTTTGCCCCCACGGCTGATGCCCTGGAAAAGGCGCGCGAAATGGTTTCGTACTACGACCAGCGCCCCGACCTGGGCAAGAACTACCTTGCCAAGGTGCGCAAGATCATGGAAATCGGCGCCATCGTGGAAGTGCTGCCCAATGTGGAAGCCCTTGTTCACGTGTCGCAGCTCGACATCAACCGCGTGGAACAGCCCGGTGATGTGGCTCGCCTTGGTGAAGATATGATGGTCAAGGTCATCGAAATCAACGGCGACCGCATCCGCGCCAGCCGCAAGGCAGTGCTGCTTGAAGAACAGGGCCACCCCTGGAATCCCGAAGAAACTGCGCGTCCCCCCCGCTCTGACCGTGGCGACAGAAACGGTCGTGGCGACCGTGGCGGGCGTGAACGCCGCGACAGACGTTAATATGTTTTGGGCGTTGGGCGGGCACTCCGTCCAGCGCCCTTAGCGCGCGATGAAAGGAATGTTTCATGGCCAAAAAAGCTGAAAATACGACTCAGACTGCCGCAAACGAACCCGAAGAATGGGTTCGCGTTGACAGCAACGGCAACCCCCTGGCTGACCAGGCACCTTCTGCTGAAGAGCTGGAAGCCCAGTTGGCTGCCGCCAACCGTCAGCATACAGAGACCCTTGGCGATGCCTGGGCTGTGCTTACAGGGCAAAACCCCGCCGCCATCATGGGCCAGATTGCCTCCACCGTCATGCACGAGGGCGGCACCCGTCCTTCCTGGCAGTGGAAGAGCGACGGCAACGATCATATCCTGCTGGCCTGGCCTCAGGATCAACCCGTTCGTGCCGCCGTGCTTGTGGCTGGCCCGGAAGGGGAAAAGCTTGCCCCGGTCACCGCTACCCCCCTGCTTGAAGGGTTGCCCAACGACCTTACGGTTGAAGAAGTACACCCCTGGCAAACTGGTGTGGAAGCCAACGTGGCAGTGAGCATGCTTGAGGGCAAAAACCCCATGTGGTTTTACAACCCTCTGTATGGTCGCGACAAAGACGACCTCACCCCCGGCGTGATGCACACGTTTTTGCTGGCTGGCCTGGCCTTTGGCCTGCGCAAGGCCCTGCTTGACGAAATCACCATCACCACGGGTGAACGCTACGAGGCCTATGCCGAAGCGTGGCTTGCCGAAAATCCGGACAAAACCCGCCTGGATGTTCCGCCCCTCAAGGTGAGTGTGAGCAACCGCCACCTGATCATGCCCGGTCGCAACTTCTGCGAATACCAGATGCGCGCCACCATTGAAGAAATAAAAGATTGTCAGCTTGAAAAAATGCCCGTTAAGCTGCTCTACCTCAGCTTCCCCTTTGAGGAAAGACAGCCTATGCGCTTGCCCGTATACGCCACCAAGATGGTACTTGGCGATTACGAGCCGGAAAAAGGGCACGAAATTGATGCCTATGTGTGGCTGCAAGGCCGCATCATAGATATTGACGAAGGCCCGCAGCAATAATCAATACAAGGGCCGCGCCGTATGGCGTGGCCCTTTACCACTCTGTTGCGAACCGCATTGCCGCCAGCTATGAGCGGCTCGTTGCAGAGCAGTGCGCCCCCACCGGGGCAATGGCGGCTTGCGTGTATATTCCCGCAGGCCAGCAACAGATTCAGACCAGATCCACACCTCCCCCCTCAGTCTGCATCCGCAAGTAACAACGCTGCGGTGCCTGACATGTCGAGCTGTTTCAGGGCAAAGCCACACCATGCTTGCTCTGAAGGCTGAAAATGCAAACAATTGCCCAAGCAGAACGCGCCATCGGCGTGTACTGTTTCTACACATATGGGCGGGCTGCCTCCCTGAAGATTATCTTCAAAGGTACCATGTATTGATTGCAGCCGCGCGGCGTCCAACAGGCAGATACGCAAAGAACGCTTAAATATTGCAAGTGGTACTCGGCATGTAAGGCGCACCACCCTGCGCATGACAAGATATCAATAGCGATGCCGCCGCCACTAAACAGCGTTTGCTTCATAGCTGGAGCAAAGGCTGGGGCCGCGCCCGCGCATCCAGAACTGATGCGCCACTGCGGTGCAGCTATGGACAAAGTCCGGCAATTTCGTGAAACTAACGCCGTACGACATTCGTACTCACGCCGCGTTATACAGGTGACATATGCAAGAAGCCCATTTTGCCGCGCCCTTTATGGGCACGGGGCAATGCCTCGATACCCTTAACCGGGTACTGGCAGCCCTTTCGCCGGGCCACTCCTTCCACGATTCGTTGCAGGAGCTGCTGTCAGCTCTTGCAGAAGATATGCATTTCGACAGACCGCATATCGTGGTGCAAGACCCTGAAAGCGGTGAACTCAAACTCTCGCTTTCTTACGGCCCAGCAGACGCACCAGAAGCGGCCTACGAGCCAGGCTCGGGCATTACCGGGCAGGTTTTTGCAGAGGGGCGGCCCATTATTGTTCCCTGCATGCAGGGAAGACCCGACTTTCAAAACCGCCTGTTTGGTCGTAGTCAGGAAGAAATGGCACGGCTGGCATTTATCAGCGTGCCTGTCCGTGTGGAAAATGGCGCTCAAACAGAAGTTATCGGCACCTTGAGTGCAGACACGCCCACAGCGCCAGAATCGGAACTTGACCTGCGCTGCCGCTTTTTGGAAACAGTGGCAACCCTTGTGGGTCGGCAGGTAGCCCGCTTGCAGGAAGAAATGGCGCGCCAGCATTTTTGCATGCTGCCAGATGAGCCGCTGGTCAGCGGCACGCCTGCCTCGGTTATTGCCACATCCAAAAGCTTGCGGCATGTGCTGCGCCGCCTCACCCAGGCTGGCGCAAGCCGCGCCACGGTGCTGCTGCGCGGCGAATCGGGCGTGGGCAAAGAACTTATGGCGCAGGCCCTACACACAGCAAGCCCGCGCCGCGCACAGCCGCTGGTCATGCTCAACTGCGCCGCCCTGCCCTCAGAGCTTATTGAAGGCGAACTTTTTGGTTGGCGCAAGGGTGCCTTTACCGGCGCTGTGCAAAACCGCGCAGGTCTGTTCAGGCAGGCTGACAAAGGCACGCTGTTTTTGGACGAAATCGGCGACCTTTCCACCACGGCGCAGGCAAAGGTGCTGCGCGCGCTGCAGGAAGGCGAAATTCAGCCGCTGGGTGATGAACGCCGCTACAAAGTGGACGTTCGCCTGGTATGCGCTACCCACAGACCGCTGGAAGAACTTGTGGAACAGGGCTTGTTCCGCGAGGATTTGTACTACCGCATCAATGTGTTCCCCGTGTTTATTCCGCCGTTGCGCGAACGCCCAGAGGATATTCTGCCCCTCACAGAACACTTTTTGCGCATGTTCAGCAAGGAATATGATCGCCCGGTGCGACGCATTTCCACGCCAGCCATCGACCTTTTGCTGCAATACCACTGGCCCGGCAACGTGCGTGAGCTGAAAAACGTCATGGAACGTGCGGTGCTTATCTGCGAAGACGCGGTTCTGCGCGCCCACCACCTGCCCAGCACCCTGCAAAGCGCCGAAAGCAGCAGCACAGGGGCCACGGTTGGCGGCCTTGGTTTTAACGAAACCATCGCCCGGGTGGAGCAGGAATTTATAGTGGACGCCCTCAAAAACGCACGCGGCAACATTCATCAGGCTGCGCGCGATCTGGGCATCACCTACCGCATCATCTATTACAAAATGAAAAAGTACGGCATAGACCACCGGCGCTTTGCGCCAGCATCCCAGGGTTGATCTCCAGGATTGATCTCTTCAGCACTCACAGCTTTGATACATGAACAGGCGGCGCACAGGGTCCCCCCCATGCGCCGCCTTGCCTGTTTTCATCCAACGGCAGGGCCGCCGGGCCGGTTTGACTTTTGCTCACCCCAGCCCATTGGCGCGCGGCCTAGGTTCTTTGCTGAAAGATCGTTTTCAGCGGCTTGCTCAACTGGGCCATCCACTGCTGCCGAGTCAGCGATTCCGGCCCACAGGCAATGGCGTGGTCGTGATACATGGCGGGCTCGTCCATGACCAAAAACACCACGCTCACATACGGGGCATCAATAAGCTGAGCCTTGGGGAATTCTTTTTTAACCTGAGCAAGGCGCGCTTCCGCCTTTTTCAAAATATCATCGCGTTCACCAAAGCTCATGGCCCCCATGGCGCAACTTTTCACGCACATGGGCAACATGCCCGCGCGTACCCTGTCTATGCACATGTCGCACTTAACAATTTGCCCCGTCTTTTCGTTTTTTCGGGGGATGTTGTAAGGGCAGGATTCTCGGATAGCCTCAAAGTCTTCGCCCTTGGTCTTTTCTGTAAAAATAACCGCGCCGGTGGCTTCATCCTGAATGATGGCCTCGGGATTGGACGCCGTGGCCTGACATGGCGGGGTGAGGCAATGCCGACACTGGTCGGGGAAGAAGTACCAGCGAACCACATTATCAATCAGGTGCTCGCTGAACCGCACCAGCTTGAAGTTGTACGCGTTGAGATCCGGCGGATTCTGATGGCTCCCCCACTGCTTTGTGTTGTTGGGCGGAAGATCCTTCCATTCCTTGCATGCCACCTGACAGCCACGGCATGCGGTACAGCGAGACGTATCAACAAGAAACGATTTTGGCATGACCTGTTACCTCCACCCTTACAGTTCAGTTACTTTTTCAGCCTTATGAAGATTAACCAGACAGGCCTTGTATTCCGGAATCGTGGTATTGGGGTCGCCGATGGACACCGTCACCCGGTTTGTGGAGTCGCCGCACTTGGGCTTTGACCAGCCAAAGCAGAAGGGCATGCCCACAAGATGCAGTGTTTTGCCCATTACCTTGAGGGGACGCATGCGCACCGTAACCATTGCCACGGCCTGCGTTTTGCCGCGCAAGCTCTCAACCACCACCACATCGCCGTTTTTCACGCCTTTTTCCTTGGCGAGCTCGTGGCTCATTTCAATATATTGCTGGGGTTCGGCTTCCAGCAGCGGGGGGGCGTTGCGTGTTTCTGAGCCGGAGCACCAGTGCTCGGTAAGGCTGTAGGTCGTCAGCACAATGGGGAAGCGCGGGTCGCCGTTCTTGGCGAGCTTGTCCATGTCGCTCTCGATGACCTTCATGCAGGGATTGTGCATCTGACCCGAGAACGGGTTTTTCACCAGGGGTGTTTCCGCCGGTTCATAGTGTTCGGGCAGGGGGCCGTCTTCGCGTCCTGGCCCATAGAACTGGGAGTGACCTTCTGTGGTCATGATGAAGGGATATATGCCACCCTTTTGCGCCATGGGCGGATTGCCGCCGTCAGGCACGTCGCCCACCCACTTGCCGTTCTCCCACACGATAACAGTGCGATCGGGGTTATAGGGCACACCGTTTTTGTCAACACTGGCGCGGTTATACAGAATGCGGCGGTTCATGGGCCATGCCCATGAAAAACCGGGGAAAAGACCAATCTTGGCCTGTTGCGCGGTTTGGGTCAGATCGCGGCGTTTGGAGAGGTTGCCATCTTTTTCTGTATAGCACCC
>QKDT01000389.1 GCA_003251995.1 Desulfovibrio desulfuricans | reverse complement strand
CTGGGGCCTCTATGAGGGAGCAATTCCCACCGATGGCCTTGTTATGCCCAAGCTCGACAACGCCCGCACCCGTTTTTTGACGCAGGATGAGGCCGTCAAGCTCCTGGAAGCCCTCAAGGCAAGGAGTACCACTTGGCATGCTATTGCAAGCCTCTCGCTGTACACAGGCATGCGCAAGGGGGAGGTGCTCAAGCTGCGCGGCGAGCACCTTGACTTCGGGTCTGGTCGCATCCTGATTAAAAACGCAAAAACGGGCAGCCGCGTGGTACCCATGACCGCCGAGGCCGAGGAATTGCTGAAAGCGCACGTGCCAGCATCTCCCGACGGGCTGCTCTTTACGCGCCGTGGCGGAGGCCCTTACGCGGAGATAAGCTCCGACTCCGACGAAAGTTTCTGCCGTGCGGTCGAAGATTGCGAGCTGAACAAAGGGATCACCGATAGCCGACACAAAGTCGTTTTTCACACCCTGCGGCACACTTACTGCTCGTGGCTGGCTATGGCTGGCGTTCCGTTGTTCACCATTGGGGAGCTGGTGGGGCACAACACAACCCAAATGACCAAACGGTATAGCCATTTGTGCCCGGATACAAAGCATGATGCCGCGTCCAAAATCGGCGAGATCATGCGAGCAGGCGCGGCGAAAAACACGGCTACGGCTGGTCATTAGTTTTCTGCCTCCGCGACTCAAGATATTTCCGAATAGCCGCATGACTGTACACAATATTTGCCCCGTCTTTGGAGTATGCAGGCCCCTCGCCGTTCATGCGGCGTTTGCGCAGAGTGTGGGCGTTGAGCGGGTAGAGTTTCGCCACCTCCTCGGTTGTGAGGTACTCGCGGCGTTTGAGCACCTCAAGCTCAACAACCTCGGGCGGGAGCTGCACAGATGGACACTCGCCCAGTAGTGACGCCAACACCGCCTTGAGATTGTCCGGCGTGGTTATGATCTGGATTTGTTCCGCAATCTGGGTCATATTTTCCCCCGTCTATATCTGCGCTGCGTTGTCGACCTTGCAAAACTCAATGGCCCACACCCAGGGGTTAGCCGACCATGAGTTAGGTGAACCGAATCCATATATCCGATCCCATAGCGATTTAAACGACTCTACAGCGGAATAGGCATAGTAACCGTCTTCAAAATGGTCTTTGAAAACAGGTTCGCCATGTACATGGTCTATCGGCTCTATGCCTTCTGAAATAGCGTCTTTTTCTGTGATCTCTTGTACCCTGTATGTCCGAATGTCTGTAATTAGAAGCTCTTGGCGGCAAAATGCGCGAGGCATGTGTATTGAGGGCTTCCATGCGCGCGGATTTTTTGCATTGACATACAGGGCACCCTTAGCGCCCTTGATTACGCGCTCTGAACCGTCCTCCCTGTACTGCACACGGCACCACAAGTCATGTTCAAAAGAAAATTCTTGCACCCGGTAGGCCTCGCGCACCCATACGCGCGTATAATTGGGTTGACCGGGCGCTGGTAGCCCGCAAAGTTCTCCCTGCTTATCAACAGGCCACTGGCGCAAGAGTCGTTGATCGTCCTGTTCCGGCTCAGTCCACCCAAAAGACCCGCCGTGCCAGCAATGCAATACGACGCTAGCCCAATCTGGCGGCTGCACACGCAAAGGCCTGCGCGTTTGTGTTTTTTTTCCGTCAAGGATGGCCCGCACCATCGCATCATTAAAGCACATGCCTATTTTATCGCATCCCATAACCCACCCCCCTACGCCAATTCCGCGAGATGGCGAAAATTACTGTCTACGCGCACGTAGGGCAGGCCCTTGCGCTGGGTGACGTGCAGTCCAATGGATCTGGCAACCTCGCTGATCGCCTCTGCGGATCCGCGATAGCCAAATTTGTTTTCAGCCACCATTGCCAAAAATCGCACGCCGTGCATTTTTTGGCTGGGATAGCGCGGCAGCACGTAGCCGAGAGTCAGGGGCAGTACGCGACCGGCAGCGGTCAGAATGGTGTCGTCAATGCGAGTTTCAACCCGTCGGGGATAGCACCCTGTCACAGTCTCCATCAACGCCAGACCATGCTCGCAGCGCTGGCAGGTTTCCAGATCAGACGGGAGGGATGTTGCCAGAATTTTAATTGGGCAATCATGGCTGCAGATCACAGCGCCAGCTCGCGGGCAAAAATGTTTAGACATTGGACGCCCCCGGTATTTCGTTGTGTTCCTGTCCATCCAGAAGGCGGCCTGAGCGCTTTTTACCGACGCAATACATACGGATTTCAGGGCTTTCAGGGAAAACATGCCGCTTGCGCCAAGCACCGTGCGCTATTTGAACATCTCCCCCCACCCTGTATCCGCCATCTTGTTGATAAAAAGATGGCGTCCACTCGCCCCAGCTTTTGAAGAAAAACGGCACTTCGGCGTCCTTGCACTGGTCGCGCAGGCCGCACACCCAATCGGGATGCATGGGGCGCGCACTGGGGCCGGTTTCGCCACCGCAGATTACCCAGTCGAGGGCAGGATGAGTTGGGGCATCGTCCATCGTCAGGCCGCGCAGCGCGTCAAGCATTCCTGATTCGTCGGCACCTTCTATCTGACCTTCTAAATAGTCGATAGAAGTCAAATCCACAGGGCCAAGCATCGGCTCAATGCTAACGAATCTTTTTGCGGCAGGCGTTGCCAGCAGCGCGGGAATTTTTGCGTGGGCCTCTTCCTGATTGCACACGGTCACGCCAAGCCACAGATTCGGCAGGGGCCGGTTAAGCATCAGCAACATAATCTCGCGCATGGCTGCGGGTCGTTTGGTCAAAAACATAAACGTATGCTGCGGGTGTTTGCCAATCTCTATGAGGATCATGGCAAGACGCGCTTGCAGAGTGCCGGGCGCAAATTCAAATGTTTCACCGCTAACCGTTGTTATTGACTGCCGGGGAATGTCATTCACCCCGCTGAAAAACAGGTCAGTCATGCTGCCCACAAAAATACGTTTCGGAATTTTGGGAAGCTTGTCGAACACAGAAAGATCGTAGTCGCTGACCCTGCCCGTCCACTTTCCTTTAAAGTCCACAAGCCCGGCGTAGGCTTTGCCAGATTTTGGATTAAGCGCCAGGCGCGCGGCAAAGCGCTCTGCATAGCAGTTATCACAGCCAGGGGAACAATGGGAGCAGCCCCGCGTGGGGTTGATGGTAATGTCGGCCCATTCAATTTTTGTGGCGCTCATGGCTATTTGCCCCCCTTGCGTTCTGCGGTCAAAGCCGCGAGACGTTCCATTTTAGCATCAGTGCGGCGTGCAACACGCCAGGGGCCAAACGCTTTGCGCATCTGTCGCAACATAATCCCCACGTCTGCAAGTTCGTCCACCACATCCTCAACCATTGCGCGTCCATCGCGGTATCTGGTCAATGCCGCGATCAGCTCGCCGCACTCCTCGATGCATTTATCAATCTGGTGGTCCGGGCCGAACACGTCCAGCGCATCAGTGATTATTTTATCCTGTGCGGAGGTCATGACTACGCCCTCCCTTCGACGGGTAAATACTTATTGGGGTCAAACCCTGTCATATTCCAATATTGGCGCAGAGCCTCACGCATATCACCAAGCTTTACACACCAGCCTATCGCGTTAAGGTTTAAAAATATTTCTCCACACTCCGGGCAATAATATCTACTAGACAGTGCAATGAGATCCCCGAACTTCTTTTTTTCAGAGTCCGTGAGCGGATTGCGCCAGCGATATATGCGTAAGCAATCAGAACCAACAGCGATAATCCTCCCACAGCTAGCACATTTACGGGGTGTTGCTGTTGGCAAAGACTCGAAAACATCATCATAACCATCACAGGAAAACGCTAACATGCTCATGACTACGCCCTCCCTTCGACGGCGGTTTGCTGGGCTATGATGTTTGCTGCGGGCCGTTCATGCGTGGCCCTGATCGACTCCGAAACCCAAGCGCTGATGCGCGGGCGCACGCCATAGCGGGCGCGCAGGCGGTGCTCCCACCAAACGGCGTAGGACATGGGCGCGAGGCTCATAATATCGCGGATAGCCGCCTCGGTTTCCTGTCGTTTACGGCTGTTTGCGGCGATGGTTGCCACTATGCCGCAGGCGACGGAGAGAGCGCACAGCCCGCCGCTGGAAAACATGCGCACCATGGCGCGCATGGCGGCATTGCAGGGTTTTACGCAGGAGACATGCGGGGTATGCCCGCACCAGTCGCCGCAGCGGCGCATGCTGGCCCAATCCTCATCGGTGAGGATGCCACCAATTACATGCGGCGCGGAAACGGCGAGGGCATGAATGTACCGAGACAGGCCCGCAAAGCCGTTAAAACTCTGCTGCGCCAGCAGAGCCTCTTCAAGCACACTGAAAAAATCGCAAACGAGGCCAGTGTTTGAGGGCATGGTAGCCAGAGCGCGCAGGCTCGCATCCACGCATGCCAAATGGAGGGGCATTGCCCAACCCTCGCGGCGCTGCGCCCAGCCTGCCGCCTCGCGGGTGTATGATTCGCAGCTCTCGCACAGGTTCGCAGCGCGCGGGGCGGATTTGCCCCGGTTGTCGCACTGGGCAGACAATCCCCGGCAGGGGTATACCATGGCGTCGTAATCAATGTTTTCCATCATGGTTAATCCCCCTCGCAGTCGCCAATATGACCATGTACGCCGCAGATAGGGCAGGGAGTGGAAACGGCCTCGCTAGTGGATTGTGCAGCCACGGCCCGGCGGGCGGCTTCCCATGGCAACGGTTCTCCATCGGCCCACATTTCCAACATCACACGGCAGCAGTGGTCATCTGTCGGTTGCCAATCTTGGGGGCAATCGGCGCAGATACCGCAAGCATGGCAAACGCCTTCCGACGTATGCGCATTAGAGTCTTCCTCGATGTCAGCGATTTTATCCAATGCCGCGTCGAGCCGTTCGCGCAGCTGCGCATTCTCGGCTTCGGCTGTCATGCTCCTGGTACGGAGTACCGTGTTATCAAGGCAAACATGTCTGAATTGTATGTCTGTGTTCCTGCGCTCTGCCTCGGCCTTCTCGGCGCGCTCTTTTACTTGCAGCAGGTCATAAGACACATTTGCGGCGTCTTGAATTGCAGCCCGGCGCGCATCAAACAAGAGATTTGCGCGCTTTTCTTCTGCGTTGTACTGCAATTTCAGTTCTTCAAGCTCGCTTTTCAACTGTGTAATGTTCAACTCGGCTACGGCTCTCCTTGTCTCATAGCTAGAAAGCACTCCCAATGTGGCCTCAAGCTCCGCGACAAGCTGAACCACATACCCGCGCCCAAAAGAGGCATCTGGCGCCTTTTCCAGAAGTTCTCGCACCTCAACTAAAATTTCTTTCGCTGCGTTCATGACTACACCGCCTCACGTTTGGGATTACCGCCCAAAATGGCGGGCATGATGCGCAAAATCTGCGTAAACGTGGCGGGCACCCGCGCGCGCTGTCCGTCGATTCGGACAATCCAGCAGCACACGCGCTTGGTCGGCGCTAGCTTGACTGGGCGTGAAAACTCAATTATTTTACTCATGTGTTTTGGCTCCTCATGCACGTGAGGGGTTCTGGCCCGGAGTGGTGGTTCACTCCGGGCTTTTTTAATTTAGCGCGAGACGTGGTTTGGGGCGTACATGTCGAGACCGCCGGGCTTATCAGCCTGAACAGTGGACGGGTCAACACCGTCGCCGATGATTTCGATTCGGCCCGCATCAAACCATGCGGTGTCATTGACCTTGCCTTCCTTGGCAAGTGGAGCAAGACCGTAGCAGTCACAGCCAAAAAGATACTTTGTATAGCCCACGATGATGCCTTCAAAGCCGGTAACCCTGTCCTTGCCCTTCTTGCCCAGCATTTCCATAGTGTTCTCCTTTCGTGAGGGGTTTCGGCCTTGGGTGGTGGTTCGCCCGAGGCCTTTTTTATTGCCTAGCGGTCGTTTTCCGCGCAGTTTTCTGCAGCCAGTTGCACCATGAGCAGAATGGCCTCTATGGCCTCGCTAGCCTGCGTTTTGATGCGGGGGAGTTCGTGGCGCTGAATTTTGCCGTCGGATATATCCTCGGCGACCTCGGCTGCAAATTCGCCAAACTCGCGTACTGTAATGGACAGCGTTTGGATGAACCCGACGGGCAGCATGGTATGCGTGGGATGTTTGAGAGGGAGAAACGCGGCGTTGAGCGCCCGGCACATCGCCATCACCGGTAGATTGCTGCCCGTTGCGCTGCAAATGGGCAAAATGAGGTCTGCGGCGAGTTTATGCCCCGGTTGACAGCTCAATTCGCTCATGAGCGTGGCGTAGGGCCTCCCGACCAAATCTGCAACGGTTGCCGCATCCAGCCCGTTGGGCGGTTTTTTTACCAGTTCGTGGCATACGGCGGCGATGGATGGGTGGTTAGACATGGCAACCTCGCGAAAATCAGTTTTTATTTGCGTAGCCCAAGTTCTTAAAAACAGATATGGGTTAATCAACGCGTTTTTGTTTTCGTGGCCTTCCCCTTCGCACATCCTTAGCGGGGGGCAGCAGATGGGACGGAACGCCATATTCAATCAGAGCACTGTGCAGGCGGGTTGGTATTCTGCTCGCCCGCAGGTGTTTGGTTACCGCGTTGCCGGAAATCCCGCCCAGATATGCGCCAATTTGCAAGAATGTCTGATGGTTAAGAATCATCCATGCCCGAAATTTCAGGAATCGCTTGTTATCTTGCGCGCCTGTCGAAAATTGGTTAGCATTGGTAGTAATTTCCATTGTTCAGCCCATGTTGGTTTTTAAAATCAATAATTGGTTCGTTGAATGAGAATTAAATCAATTATTGGTTTACGTCAACAAAAATGGTTAGATTTATGCAAAATAGTTTGATTGAGCGAATTTCGGAATTGGTCCGCACCTATGGTAATGGCAATCAAAGCGCATTTGCCAAGGCGATCGGCATTGCCCAGTCAACGCTCAACAACAAAATGAAAAGCGGCAATGACAAGCAATTGCTCGACGTTGCCGCAATGGCCCTGCTGGCATACCCCAATTTGAGCAGGGAATGGCTCCTCTATGGCGAGGGTGACATTAACACCCCACCGCCAGCCAAAAAGGAGGAGCCGACGGAACGGGCACCGGTTCCTCTGATCGGTTTTGCGAGCTGCAGCATGTTTGGCTGGGGCGGTAAAATCCGTATTCCTGTGCCGGTAACACCGCCCCACTGGCGCGAGGATATGGTGGCAGCCATGGCGACGGGTGAGAGCCTATTGCCGGAGGGTATCGGTCACGGGCATGTAGTTTTTTGCGACCCGCACGCAGCGCCCATGCCGGGCGAAATCGTCTATGTTGAAACCATAGACGAAAAAGCGACGCTCAAAAAATATTTAGGGCATGGGGTATCGGAGGGGGGCAAACCGATGATTGATTTACTCGGCTGGAAAGACCGAATCGACGACATAACCCCACAGGTAGATTTTTGCCTGCATTTGCCGGTGGACACGCTAAAAATCGTGGCCCCGGTTATATATGTGCAACGGAGGCTCTAATGCGTTTTTTGGTCAGCGTCGTGTTATTGGCCTGCATGGTTTCCGCGCCAGCGCATGCAGCCGTACAATTTGCGGAGATTGAAAAAACGCCCTGGGGATCCTCCCCGCAGGACGTGGCAACGGCGCTGGGCGCGGCAGACCCCGCAAAGCTGGCGCGTGAGGACACGATCACCCGCCCGCTGACCATCTCGCGCGGGGATGCGGAATACAAAACGCCTGTCGTATACAAATTTGCCCGCTCCGCGTTAGGGGCCGTGACTGCAATTGTACAACGACCAGACGGCAAACCGCTGTCCAAGGATGAGGCTGCGTTGATTTATGCGGATATGGTGAGAGGGGTTGGCGAGGGGAAGGGCGCGCCGCTGGAATCAAACACGCCGTGCCCGCGAGAGGAGCAGGCCTGCAAGCGCACCCTCTGGCGCAACGGCAGGGCAGGCACGGTCGCTGTTGCTATTTTTGATGGCACCGGCGCAGTACCGCCGAGCATTTTTGTGCAATATCGCCCCATGATCTACACATCACGGCTCAACGGGCGAGATGTGGTTTTTGCCCAGGAGGCACAGGCGCTATTTATTGCCAAAATGAATGGAGTTGCACCCCTGGGGGAATTGGCACTGATGCCAGCAGAGAACCCCGCCAACAAAGACGCCATTTACGCAACATATACGCTCAAGCAAGCGCCCCTATCGCTGGACAAGGCCAAGGCCGAGGCGCGCGAGGCTACGGTGTGCATTATCAGGGGCATGATGGGGCAGGACCTCAACCCGGCAAAATCAAAAATGACCATCAGCACCCGCCTGCAGATGCGGGAGCAGGGGATAACCGGCAGTGACAACGTGAGGTCGTTTGGGCGCTGGCGCTACGACTACAGCAACGATAGTCTGGAATGGCTGGCACCGGGTAAATAGCTAACGACGCCTGCGCCGCCATTTCCACGGCGGCACGGGGTCAGGTTCATTCCATAGCCCGCGCGGAGATGATGCCGTGCGGGCATCATTTTGGTGGGTGCGCCACGTTTCGCACACGTCTGCCCGGCAGTAGCGCCCGTCCACCCACGCCAGCCCGGCGGTAATGAGGGCATCCTGCAGCACAGTCAATTTTTCCACCATCACTATGCCCGCCACCTCGCGCCCGTAGCTGGGGCGCTGACCCGTTGGCACAACCTCCACGGGCTGACCAAGCACAAGCCCGGCGGTCAGATCGCGGGCGGCGTCGCCGTATGGCTGCCCGAGTTCCGGGCAGTCCACGCCGTAAATCCGCACACGTACCACCTCGCCGTTGTCAGCCCGGCGCACGCGCAAACTGTCGCCATCATGCACGGCAACCACCTGCCCGGACCATGCCCAGCAAACAGCGGGGATCAGCAATACCACCATTGCCAGCAATAGCCGCCACGCCGCCCCAGGCATTAGAGATGCTCCGCAAAAAATGGGGCAAACAGCTCGCGTATCAGTGTTGCACGCGTAATTTTACGTTCATCTGCTACCCGGTCCAGAGCTGCCCACTCCTCGGCGCGCAGAGTGATTCCCCGGTTTATCACCTGCTGATCCTGCGGCAGGCGGGGGCGGCCTTTGCCTCGTTTTTTGGGGGGCGTAGGGGTGTCTGTCATTAATTCGCTCACATCAATTTATCTGTGTAAACAGCCTGCGCGCCAGTGGCGCTCTCTACTGCAACCTCACCCAGCATATCCTCGGCAACTGCATCTGGCGATCCATCGGCAGCACGGTGCATTTTGTACCAGTTCATTATGAGGAGTACCACATGCGCCTCCTCTAGCATGCTGGCATCTATTCCGTTAGAAGCGCAAATCTTGTTAATAGGTTGTGTGTCAAATGCCAGCGACCCATCAGGCGCTAGCGAGAGTTTGAGGTCTGAAAATTCCACGTCGTCAGGTATCATCAAATCAAGTTTCGGCATTTGTCCCTCCACCCTCAATCTAGTATGTCCTCAATTGATTTTTCACCGATAAAACGGGCCAGATGCGCAATACTAGAGGGCGATGTGGTAACAAGC
>QKDT01000348.1 GCA_003251995.1 Desulfovibrio desulfuricans | reverse complement strand
CGGACTATCTGGCCCAGTTAGCCGCTCACCCGGACGTGGCCTTTGTGCTGCCGCGCACCCGCTCCATAGCCGCCACCATGGATCTGAGCGCGGCAAACGGCAACTCCCGCTCTGTGCTTGTGGCATCGCTTGAGCCTACTGGCGCGGGCGATCCCCTGCTGCTGCGCTTTGGGGCTGTGGTCCCGTCCATGCCGCAAACACCCGCCACAGAGGCCATTGGCGTTACGTTGTCGTCGTCCGCGGCAGAAAAGCTGCACCTCAAACCGGGCGATACCCTTGAAGGAAAGGTTGAACGTCGTTTTGCGGGCAAGGTGCAGACCGCCCGCGTAGCCCTGCAAGTAGCAGCCGTGCTGCCGCTTGCCGCCCAGCAGAAGGATGTGGCCTATGTGCCGCTGCCCCTTATGGAAGCGACGGAAGACTACCGCGATGGGCGCGCAGTGCCGGAACTGGGCGCGCAAAACGGCTGGATTGGCGACCCGCGCCCGCAGGGCGACCGTGTGTACCCCGGTTTTCGCCTGTACGCCCGCAGTCTTGATGATGTCATGCACCTGCGGGAGGCCTTTGCCGCCCAAAAGCTCGACGTTTACACCCATGCGGAAGAAATCGAGCAGGTCACGGCGCTGGCGCGCGCCCTGAACCTCATATTTGCCCTTATTTGCGCGGCAACAGCCATTGGCTTTCTGGCGTCCACCGCCAGCAGTGTTCTGGCGGGCATCAAACGCAAAGAGCGTATTCTTGGTCTGCTGCGGCTCCACGGCTTCACCACGGGCAAGCTTATGCTCTTTCCGCTTGCGCAGTCGCTGCTGACTGCCCTTGCGGGCACGGCCCTCGCCTCTGGCGTGTACGCAGTGGCGGCCTTTGCCATCAACAGGCTGTTCAGCGCCAGTGTTACGGGCATGGAGCAGGTGTGCCTTTTGTTGCCCGAGCATTTTGCGCTGGCCTTTGCCGCTGTTTCCGGCCTTGCCTTGTTGGCTGCCCTTGCCCCCGCACTGCGGGCCGCGCGTGTTGAACCCTCGGAGGTTATCCGTGAAATTTGATTTGCCTGTCCGCAATCTCGCCCCAATAAAGAAGGGTCTTGCGGCTGCTGTATGCTCAACCCTGCTCCTTGCCCCCTGCGCCTTACAGCCCGCATATGCCGCACTGGCCCGTAAGGCCGATGTAAGCACCGCGGATACCTATAATCCCAAGTCTGCGGATAGTGATATCATCCTGCCCATGCCCTGCGGCTTGAGCATGGTTTTTAAACTGGTGGCAGTGCCCGCCAAGGGCTTGCTGTGGGATATGCCCATGCGCCCCGGTGTGGACGACAGCGCGCACCAGGACAGGGCTTTTTACGACAGGCGCTACAACACTGCCCTTTCCGGGGCTTTTACGCTTGAAGACCTGCCCACGGCATGGCGCAAGCAGGCCCCGCAGGGACAAAACTATTTTTACCTTGTGGCAAAGTACGAAGTCAGCAACCTGCAATGGCATGCCGTTATGGATAATGCCTGCCCGGATATGGCAAAGCCCGGCGCAGATGCGGCCCGCCCCGCTACGGATATGAGCTGGTACGATGCGGTGGATTTTACCCGCCGTTACACCACCTGGCTGTTGCAGAACGCGCCAGAATCCTTGCCGCGCTTTGCCGGGGATCAACGCAACGTGGGCTTTGTGCGCTTGCCTACCGAAACGGAATGGGAATATGCCGCCCGTGGCGGGCAAACCGCTGGCAGCCAACTGCTTTTGCAGGAGGATTTTTTTGCCCTGCCCGCAGGCGAAACCAAGGCGGACTACGCCGTGTATCGACCCGAACAGGGCGCACGTGCTGAAGGCATGGCAAGCATTGGTTCGCGCAAGCCCAATCCACTGGGCATTTATGACACGGCGGGCAATGCGGCTGAAATGGTGCTGGATGCCTTTCGGTTTTCCATGGCTGGTCGTCTGCACGGCTCTGCTGGCGGTTTTGTGCGCAAGGGCGGGTCTTTTCTTTCCTCCGATGCCGAGATTTTGCCCGGTCGGCGTGAAGAAATGCCCTTCTTTCTTACAGATGGCCCAGCACACGCCCGCGATTTGGGGTTTCGCCCGGTGATATCGGGCATCAACACCCCCGGCGGCGCACGCCCGCAAGAGCTGACCGCCGAGTGGAACAAGGCTGGCGAAAAGCTGGCCCCCCTTGCGCAGGATGGGCAGACGGCCCGTAATCCCCTTGATGAACTTGACCGCCTACTGGCTGCCGCGCCAGACGAGGCATCGCGCAAAAACCTCCAGGACCTGCGCAACACCATCAAGGAAAATAACATTATGCTGGAGCGCCAAAAGCAGCTTGAGGCGCAATCGCTGCTGCGTACCGGCGTATATATGATTGAAACCATAAGAAATTACTCCAGCAGACGTAACAGTTTGAAAACACAGATCGAAAGTATGGAGCGAGAAAAGGTATCCGCAAAGGGCGCAGACCTTGAAAAGCTCAAGCATATATTGGATACTGCCCAACGAGGACTTGTGATGCTTGATACCA
>QKDT01000067.1 GCA_003251995.1 Desulfovibrio desulfuricans | reverse complement strand
GCTACCTGCTCGCGCATGATTTGTTCGGGGCGGTTCATCCCCACGCGTGTGGGGAACACGACATACGGGTGAGCCGTGCCACTTACCTGAACGGTTCATCCCCACGCGTGTGGGGAACACTCTTCAACAATAAAGCTATCAAATAAAATAGTTACAACCACGTCACAAATCTACCGAATCAGGGCAGTCATTTTCTCTGGGGGTGTATGCCACAAGCGGAAGACCATCCCAGTCAACCTGCTCCCGGCAGTTGGTCCCCACAGTCAAAAATTCAAAGCCTGATTCATGGTTAGAAGTCCAGGCCAAAACGGCATTCCCCTCACCAATCTGCTGGCACACAACTTCCCACAGTTTTTGCCGCACCCGCACAGAATAGTTACCCACATACACGCCTGCGCGAACCTCAAGCAGCCAGCGAGACAAATACCCCCGCAGCCGCGGCGGCACGGATTCAGTTACGATGACCAGCATCACCAAGCCCCTTTTTGTTGGGAATGGCTATGGGCATTGCTTCTGGTGGATTCTCCGGCTTTGCGATACCCCCGGCTGAAAGAACGTCTTCAATGGCGGGAATAATCTTTTGCAACAGACGGGATTCTCTAAACAAATCCCGGCAGCGCAAACGCACCTCGCTTTCAATTTTGCCTTTATTTTTGGCAACCACAGACAATGCCGCAGGGATTGCGGTTTCAAACTTGAACAAATCGGCTACATCATACACAAATGAAAGCGGCTTGCCCGAATGGATAAAGCCGATTGCAGGCGCATAGCCCGCCGCAAGCACTGCTGCCTCACATATTCCATACAGGCAATGGCAGGCGACGCTAACGGCCTTGTTGACCACATCGGCGGCATCCCACTCCTTGGGATCATAAGACCGCTTTCCCCATGTTACCTTGTGCTGCGCAGCAAGAAACTTGTACAAGGCCCGTACCCTGGCACCCTCGATACCCCGCAATTGTTCTATACTCCGCTTTTGCGGCGGCTCTTCGTTAAACCGCATACGGTACATGGCCCGAACCACCTTGAGGCGCAACTCATCATCCAGAGCCAGCCGGGCCTGATACAGCAGGCGGTCGGCCCGTGCTCCCCCCGGCTGCCCGGCAGAATACAACCGCACGCCGCCCTCGCCCACCCATACCATTAGTGTGCCGCAATCAGCAGCCAGGGCCAAAGCTGCATGCGTAACCGTAGTGCCGGGCTCAAGAAACAGGCAAGTCACGCCCCCTACAGGAATTTGCATGCGCACGCCCGTTGCGTCTATCAAGACAAAGGCCCCGTCCTCCACATCGATGCGCCCATACTTAAGAAAGAGCATGGAGTTTCTTTCTTTAAGCGGAACAGTTTCAGACATCAGGCGCATCAGCATCCCCACCTGTTGTTGTGGCACCTTCCGCCCCCTGCCCGCCATGGGCCCGTGCGCGCACCCTCATGACACGGCGGGGAGCAAACTGCCTTGCGGCAGAAAGGAAACTCTCCGCCTGATCAGGCACGGTGTCGTTGCCTTTTTCAAAGCTGTCCACCTCGCGTTCATGCGTAAAGCACTCCAATGGCGATTCCAGCATTTCATCCAGCGCTTCGGCTTCACTTGCAAACAGCCCGCCAAAAACAGGCGCACTGGGGATGCAGCACTTGCGGCCTATCCAAAGCCCCCACACGGGATTTTGCAAAGCTCTGGCGGCCTCCTCCAGTACACTGCGCGGCCCGTTAAGGAACACGCAAAAGGCGCTGTCGTGCAGGTAGTGCCGCGTGGTGATGTGGCAATCCTTGATACCACCTGCGGCTTTTCGGGTGCCCTGGACTGTATGAAAATCCACAGTTCGGCCCGCAGTCAAAACCCAGCCCTTGCCCTTTGCTCCCAGCTGACGCGGAACCGCCACCGCCAGCATGGGCATGGTCGCAATCTGTCCCAAAAACGCTTTTTCATCCGCACTGCCTCTATACAGGCCCCTGGCGGCGCACAGCATACCGGCAACAACGCTTTTTGAGGGCAATGCGGCTGTCAGCCTTCTGTTAAACTGACTTTCGTTACCAAACGAGAGCAAAGGAGCTTGCAGACGCATGGCAAGGCAGCAAACATCAGCGCACATGCCGCCGCACCCCCTGCAACAGTTCACCAAGCCCCTGCTGGGGCATACGGATGGTTTCTACCGCCGTAAGGCCCCATACGGTTTCCATACGCTGATATTCTTCATCCATGCGCTTGGCAGAGGCCTCCACGTAGCCTTTACCCTCTGGAGAGAATACGGCTTTTTCAAAGGCATTGACCAACTGCACGGGCTGACCGCTGTCGCGCAGCACGCACAGCACATGGGCGGGCATTGTGTTGGCGTTCATGGAATTTTTTCTGGCTACGGGCATGGCCTTGAGCGTTGCCTCAACAAAGGCGGCAACAATATCCTGCCGTTCCTCAGGGCTGAGCGCGCCAAGATGCTCTACATCTGCCAGCATATCCAGATTAAGAGCGCAAAAACGGTAGTAGGTGGCAGCGTTGAATTCCAG
>QKDT01000042.1 GCA_003251995.1 Desulfovibrio desulfuricans | reverse complement strand
CAAGGCAATACCGGCACCAAGGGCTGTTCCAAAAAGACGATGAACGCTCTTGTTGATGGATTCGCCCACCGTGGGCATGCTTACAACGGCAACCGCAAGGCAGGCCCATATAGGCTGAGCCCACCCAAGCCCCATGGCAAGCCCGCAGGCAATGGACATGGACAGGCCGGTTTTAAGAGCCTCCTTGGCAGGACGCGAAAGCGTAAAATTGTGTCCCATTTGTGAGGAACCTTTGAACAGGATGCCCTTGGCATGTGACCACTGGGCTCGGCAGCGTATTCAGGGGGGAGTGGGGCTGCGTTTTTGATCCATGTAACGTTGTTGATTAAATTCAAAACTTGACCTGCCGCACCAATAAGGTCTACGTGTGTAGACTAATTTTTGCAGCTTGTCTACAAATGTATATATATGGTTTTCACGTGAACCATGATATACGGTTACGTATGCGGCTTTGACTACAAGCGGCATGCGAAAGCTCTACGTTGCCCAAGCTGGCTAACGTGCAGCCCTTCACAGGAGTTATGGCTGATGAAAGATGTGGTGCAAGGCGTATCTCAAAAAGACCAGGACACAACGCTATCCCCCAGGCGCAAACGCAACGCCGCCATGACCAGGCAGGCAATTCTGGATTCTGCCCGGATTGCCTTTACCCGTTTTGGTTATGATGGTGTGGGCGTAAGGGAAATTGCCCAGGACGCCGGAGTAACCGCCATGCTGGTTAATCGGTACTTCGGTTCCAAAGAAAAACTGTTTGAAGAGGTCATCGAACTTACGCTGTCCGCTCCAAGCGTGTTGCGCTCCGAGCTTATGGTCGCCGGGCAGCAGGCCGATGAAACAGGTAAAAATATTGCAGAAAAGCTCATCGCTTCTTCCAATCCGGGCTTGAACCCTGATGGCATCCTGATCTTGCTGCGCTCAGCCGGTAGCACTCAGGCTGCTGCCATCCTGCGAAAACACGCCATGTGCAACCTGGAGACCATGATCAATTATTTACCAGGAGAAAACCCAGAGGTGCGGGCGGCTCTCAGCATTGCTCTGATCGCCGGTTTTAAATTGTTGCGACAGGTTATTGCCGTGCCAACGTTGAATAACGATGATCAGAGTGATCTTCTGCAGCAGCTAGCGCGGCTTTTCGCCGTACTGGTATCAGCCCCAGAGGGCACGAAACCCCAAACGCGGGGCTGACATCTGGTGCGGTTGGCATCGCGGTTGGCGTCGCTGCCCCACCCCGACGCTGAGCATTCATAATGGCAATGCGATATATTGAGCCTTACTGTCAGCATCTTCAGGGCTACACCGCTGAATAACCGCTATTATCTGCGCCCTTGATCTCTATGTTTGCGTTTTACGTATTTTAGTAAATAGATAAATGGAAAAAGCCGGATACGCCCATCTGCTGAACATCCACGATATCCCCCCTCGCAACTCAGACATAAGCACTAACATTTCAGCATGTTATAATTTATCTTATTATTTTTATTCAAAAACCACCCAGCATCATGTAGACTTGTTTAGGCGCTGCACGTTTGTGTTGCGCCGGCAAACTGCAGCCAAATATCGCCAAGGTTCACTGCCTCCCGGCTGAATCCCCCTCAAATGATGGTGAAGTACATGTCCAAAGCAGAGCAAAACATCAAGGCCCCCAAGGGCGCGTTATGCAACTGCAATCGGCGCATGCTCGCCATTACCGCAGCATCACTTTTTCTCATGCTGGCGCTCATATGGACTACAACCCTGTGGGATATTGCGCACTCTGGCAAAGAAGTTCAGTCTACAGTTGAGATCACCACGCGCTCTCTGGCCCGCGCTCTGAGCGAGCATATGATGTCTACGGTAAAGCGCCTTGAACTCACCATGCAAGAACTAGAAAGGGAGTGGACTCCTGACCAGGAAAAAATCCATGCAGATGCTGCTGGCCTGAAAAAAATTATTGGTGACCTTGCACTCCAAATTTCCATTGTTGATCCCGACGGTGTTGTCACCTACTCAACCACGGCGGAAACAGCCGGCGTCAATATCGCCGACAGAGAGCACTTTCGCGTGCATCTTACCCCACCCTGGCGTGATATATATATTGGCAAGCCTGTTCTTGGGCGTATTTCCGGCAAGTGGACAATCCAGTTTTCCAGCCCGATCGTTCGAGATAACAAACTGGTGGGCGTTATTGTCATTTCTGTTGAGCCTAATTTTTTTGCCTCATTTTTTCGCAGTCTTGGCCTTGCGGAAGAAGATTCCATCGACGTCATCCGCTCCGATGGTGCGCTGCTGGTGCGCTCTACGGGTGAGGGGCTCGTTTATGGGCACGTCATCAAGGATACTGCATATCTAAAAAAAGACGCCCCCATCAGCGGCAACTTCCGCCGTCCCTCGCAGATTGACGGTATTGAGCGGATATTCGGCTATTACAAGCTGGCCCCCTACGGGTTGATCTTTGTTGTGGGCAGTGCTGTAGATACGGCATTTGAACCGTTTGAGGAGATACGCAACGCCACCTTATGGGGGGC
>QKDT01000385.1 GCA_003251995.1 Desulfovibrio desulfuricans | reverse complement strand
CCGCGGTGCGCGGTGCCGGTGGCGTTGCGAGTTCAGTCCGGCAGCCGCAATGTCTATCTGTGGTCAGCGATGGCAACCCCTCTGAAGCGCTATGAGTCTCTGATCAACACCCGCATGTTGCATCAAGAAGATTTACCAGCGCGCAAGCCTCTGCCTGCTATAGTCGAAGGTCTACCCCCTTGGCATGCCACGGCAGAGCGCATCAAGGATGCAGCGATATTTGTTTGGGCAAACGGGCCAGCCTTCGCATTTTGCGCAAAAAAGGCGGCGCGCTCCTTGTGAGCACACCGCCTTTTTATATTGCAGGGGCAGCAACAGTACTGCCATTCCTTGTGTTCTTCAATTAGCCAAAGAATGCCTTAAGGTCGTCCTGGGGGGTGCTGATGCCGCCGATGCCGAACTGTTCCACCAGCACCTTGGCAACGTTGGCAGACAGGAAGGCAGGCAGCGTCGGGCCAAGGTGGATGTTCTTCACGCCAAGCGCCAGCAGCGCCAGCAGCACGATAACGGCCTTCTGCTCGTACCACGCAATGTTGTACACGATAGGCAGGTCATTGATGTCTGCCAGGCCAAATACTTCCTTAAGCTTGAGAGCCACCACCGCCAAGGAGTAGGAGTCGTTGCACTGCCCGGCGTCAAGCACGCGGGGGATGCCGCCGATATCGCCAAGGTCAAGCTTGTTGTAACGGTATTTGGCGCAGCCAGCGGTCAGGATAACAGTATCCTTGGGCAGCCCTTCGGCAAATTCGGTGTAGTACGAACGTCCCTTGGCCCGACCATCGCAGCCAGCCATAACCACAAACTTTTTGATGGCGCCAGACTTCACCGCGTCAATGACCTTGTCTGCCAGGGCCAGCACCTGATTGTGGGCAAAACCGCCCACGATCGAGCCGGTTTCAATCTCGGTAGGGGCGGGGCAGGTTTTGGCATGAGCGATGATAGCCGAAAAATCCTTGTGCTCGCCGATTTCGCCGGGGATGTGCTTGCAGCCAGGAAAGCCCACAACGCCTGTGGTGTATACGCGATCCTTGTAACTTTCTTTGGGCGGCACAAGGCAGTTGGTGGTCAGCAGAATGGGGCCGTTGAAGGTTTCAAATTCTTCCTTCTGCTTCCACCATGCGTTGCCATAGTTGCCCTTGAAGTGGCTGAATTTCTTGAATGCGGGGTAGTAGTGGGCGGGCAGCATTTCAGAGTGGGTGTAAACGTCCACGCCGGTACCTTCGGTCTGTTCAAGCAGCATCTGCAAGTCGCGCAGATCGTGACCAGAAATCAGGATGCCGGGGTTGGTACCCACGCCAATGTTGACCTTGGTGATTTCGGGGTTGCCGTAGGTGCTGGTGTTAGCCTCATCCAGCAGAGCCATAACGCTCACGCCCTTGTTGCCGGTTTCAAGGGTCAGCGCCACAAGGTCGGCTACAGAAAGGCTGTCGTCCAGGGTTTTTGCCAGGGCTTCCTGCAAAAAGTTGTCAACGGCGGGATCATGCTTGCCCAGCACGTCGGCATGTTTGGCATAGGCCGCCATGCCCTTAAGGCCAAAGGTGACCAGCCAGCGCAGGGAGCGCACGTCGTCGTCGCTGGTGGCAAGAACGCCCACGGTAGCAGCCTTGGCAAGCATGGCGGTTTTGTCGTCGGCCTCCCACAGGGCGGCGTCGGCCAGCCCATCACGCGAGGCAAGTTCTGCCATCAGGGATTTTTTGGCGGCACAGGTTTTGCGCACGCGTTCGGCGAGCATGTCATCATCAAAGTTGGCGTTGGTGATGGTGCAAAAAAGGTTGCCCACAACCATACGGTCAATTTCGTGGTTCACAGTCTTGCCCTGGGCGCGCAGCTTTGTGGCGATTTGCGAAAGGCCCTTGGTCACATATACCAGCACGTCCTGAAGCGCGGCAGTTTCGGGCTTTTTGCCGCACACACCCATTTGGGTGCAGCCTTTATTGCCCACAGTTTCCTGGCACTGATAACAGAACATGGCATTGCTCATGAGATGACTCCTGATACTCCGCAAAGCGGAGGCTGCGGGGTAATCCGCCTACTCGGCGGCCTTGGGGGTAGGAAAAACAACGGTAAGTAACATCTTGAAGCGCTCTTGCGCGCGTACTGCATGGGGTTCGCCTGCGGGCATGATAATCATCTCGCCCGCCTGCACCGTATGCGGCTGACCGCTGATGGTCACCAACGCTGAGCCTTCGAGTACGAGAACCATGGCGTCGCCCTTGGAGGTATGGGCGCTGATTTCCTCGTTGGCGTCAAAGGCAAACAGGGTGATGCCCACAGAGGCATTCTGGATAAGGGTCTTGCTGGCGATCTGACCAGACTGGCATTCAACCTGCGCAGCCAGGGGCAGCGCGGCGGCGTATTCAAGGTTCTTGAGAATGCGTTCCATGAGGCCCTCCTTGTGTTGACGATTCCGTTCTATCAAGGCTGGGACAATGGTTCTGTAACAATTGTTACGGATGCTCAAGAAAATGAAAAATTCTTTTTGCTGCTGAACTGAAGGATATCAGGGTAACACAAAG
>QKDT01000345.1 GCA_003251995.1 Desulfovibrio desulfuricans | reverse complement strand
TGCGCGGTGATCCGCACATGCCCGCTTTTTTTGACCGCGTACGCCGCGCCGATATAAACGCTCCAAAGAAAGGCAAAGCGCGACAGTTCTTCAGTCCAGGCGAGAGCACTGCCGAAAATAAACCGCATGATGACTTGTAGGGCGAGGCAAATAATCATCACCCCTACACAGGTCGCGCAAGCATATTCTTCTAAATTGTCATAGAGTTTGCGCAAAAAAATCATATACTTCTCCTGATGTCCCGGCATGGGGCCGTACACCCCATGCCAGGGCATGCAACTTACTTCTTCATTATCTGCAATGCCTGATCTACCAGGGCCTTGCCGCCAATCTTGTCATAATAGTTGGGCCAGATGGAGCGAGCGGCTTCCATCCAGGCAGGTTCGTCGGTCAGGTCGTTCACAATCATGCCCTTGTCGCGGCAAGCCTTGAGGGCGAGGGTTTCCTGCTCTGCAGACCACTTCCATTCATACTGCGCAGCTTCTTTTGCAGCGCGGTCTATCAGTTCCTTGGTCTGAGCGGGGAGCTTGCGGTACCAGGTTTCAGAGGCAAGGATGGGGCCTACCCACAACTGGTAGTGAATATTGGTAATGTACTTCTGAACTTCCCAAAACTTCTGGTCGCGATTGATGGCGTGGGGGTTTTCCTGCCCATCAATAACGCCCTGCTGCAAACCGTTGAAGGTTTCAGACCACGCAAGGGGATGAGGCTCAACACCCCAGGAGCGGAAGGCAGCCAACTGCAATTCAACAGGAGGCACGCGGATTTTAAGCCCCTGAAGGTCAGCCATCTTTTCAATGGGTTTTTTGGAGTTGGTGATTACACGGTACCCGCCGATGAGCCAGGCCAAAGGCCGGGTGCGGCTTTCAGTAACGATCTTTCCGGCAATATTGTCCATGAAAGACTTATCACTGAACAACTTTTCCGCATCATCAAGAGAGGGGAAGAGATACGGCAGATAAAAGATGCCAGCAGCAGGTGCAAAAGGAGTAAGGTTGCCGCAAGCCAACACAGCAATGTTTATTTCTGCATTGCGCAACTGCTTTACATTGGCCTGCTCATCACCCATTGATCCACCATAGAACGTTTGCACGGTTATGGCGCCATTAGATTCTTTTTCAACAATCTCCTTGAATTTATCAATTGCCAAAACATGCAGACTGCCTTCTGGATTGGCAGTAGCCGCCCTGATGGTCATCTTGGGGTAATCAGCAGCCTGCGAACTGCCCGCAAACACCAATACAGCCGCAATACTCAGGAAAACTAGCAATTGTTTCATGTTGACTCCATTTTGGGGTTGTATACTCAGCAACTCTTGCCAAACAAAATCTTATAAACTAACTGAGGCCCAGCAGCCGGGCCGCATTGTTATACATAACGTTTTCGAGTGTTTCTGGGGTAAAGGGAAGGCGCTTGTAGAGGCTGATCTGCTCCTGAAAGTCCATAAAGGGCGCGGCACTGGCAAAAAGCACCTTGTCGCCAATGAGGCTGTTGGCAGCCTTGATGTAGCCCTCGGAAAACGGCTGTTCTTCGTATTCCGCAAGGTCGATGTACACATTGCGGTTGCGGTGTACGGTCATGATGACCTCGCTCACCCAGGGGTAGCAGCCGTGGCTGATGACAATCTTGAGTTTGGGAAAATCAGCGGCGATGCGGTCAATATGCCGGGGGTGGGCGTCGTCCATCACAGCACCGTCTACCAGGGTTGCCGGGCCGGTGGTGATGACGATGGGCACATCAAGCTCGCAACATTTGGCATAGATGGGATAAAACTTGGCATGGCTGGCAGGAATGCGCGCCAGATAGGGATCAATGGCTGCACCGCGCATACCCTGCTTTACCATGTTGGTAAGTTCCGCGGTGGCGTCCATGCCCTTATGGGGGTCAAGCCCGGCAAAACCAATAAATTTATCGGGGTATTGGCGCATCAGCTCAAGAATACCGGGATTGGCAGAACCAAGACCATAGGTGGTTTCGGCATCACGACCGGTAACAACACCTTTGACCACGCCCTGCTTTTCCATATCAGCCACAATTTTTTCAATGGGTTCAGGCTTGGCTCTGTCTGCATATTTAAAAAGTTCAAACATGCCGCCAAAAACCTTGTTGGAAAGCATACCCTTAACGGCGTCAGGCGTGCTGGGACGAAAACGGAAATCAATGATGTTCATGAAACATTCCTTTAGGAATAAAAAATTGTGCCTTGCGGCTATACATTCCTAAAGGCAAGAAACGTGCCGATTGTGAATTCGTGCGCAAAAATCGGCGCATATCAAACATAAAAACGATTACTAATACATAACATCTTGTTATGTAACAATAAAATTTTATTTCGGCAAAGAATTGGATGCCATTTCTTACAGAGTACCATAACATGAGCTAATCGCAGCAGAAATTACCATTTTTTAAATTGCCCTCCTGTCTATTTTTGCCATCAACTATCCATATAACATGCTGAAATAATTTATTTAAAATAAAAAAATAATGATAATTAGTACCATTTTGTACAATATATTT
>QKDT01000101.1 GCA_003251995.1 Desulfovibrio desulfuricans | reverse complement strand
CTTTTTGCTGGGGCTCGGCCTTACAGACGAAACCTTTGCCGTCCATATCACCGCATTTCAAAACGGCTGGCAACGCAGCCTTACCACGCTTTTTGTCTGCAATCAGACTGCGCAAGTGGGCTGGGTTTCCGGTGCTGCCATCGGCGCATTTTGCGGCGAGCTGGTGACAGATGTAAAACCCCTTGGCCTTGATTACGCGCTCACCGCCATGTTTCTGGCCCTGCTGGTGCCGCAGTGCGTCAGCCGTCTGCACGTACTGATAGCGCTGTTTACCACAACGCTTTCCATCAGCCTCAAGGCGGCGGGCATGACCCAATGGAATATTGCCGTCGCCACGGTGCTGGGTGCGAGCCTTGGCACATGGCTCCTGGTGCGCAAGGCCCGGCTTGAAGGTGCGCCCATCGACCTTGCCGCCGACAACAGCCAACAGGCTGAACAAAGCAGCACGCGCAGCATGGCAAGCCCGCACACCGAGGAGGCAGAATCATGAACGAAGCCGGATGGCTCAGCACGCACACAGCGCTGATACTCTGCCTGCTGGGCAGTGTTGTGGTTACTCTGCTGCCCAAGATTCTGCCTGTCACTTTTTTGAAAGGCGACAACCTCCCCCCGCTGCTCAAGCACTGGCTTTCATTTGTGCCGGTGGCTGTAATGGCGGCCCTGGTGGGGCCGGACGTGTTTTTTTATGAAGGGCACTTTAATGCCGGGCCGTCCAACCTTTTTCTTATGGTTTCGTTACCCGCCCTGCTGGTTGCCTGGTGGACAAAAAACTATTTTCTTACCATTGCCTTTGGCCTCGCACTGGTAATTCTGGCCCGTTTTACAGGGTTATACTGATGCCCAAAGCCAACAGCCGCATCAACTGCCCGCCCGCCCTGCGCGAACGGCGCAAGGCAGCCCCAGCGTTGCCGCCGCCCACAGGCAGCGCCAGCCTTTTGGTGCGTATAGCGCCAGAAAATACGGGCTTGTTCCGCTTTTTGCTCGAGGCCTATGACCACGTGGCCTATTTTACCGTGCTTGAAAACAAGACAGCCCTTTTGCGGGTTATCTTTTCTCCCCACAGGGAGCGTGCAGCAAGGGAGGCGTTGGCCCAGATGGCCCAAAGCCTGGCCTTTACCGTAGAAGAGTGGCCCTGACCTTTTTGCGGGTTGCCGTGCCGCGAAACATCTGCGCAAGTATAAACGTCTGCGCGCGGCTGCACGCGGGCGGCTATGTCCCGGCGGGGCGGTCGACGCAAAAACACTTTGAGCTGCGCATAAATTCTGTTACAATTCTTTCGTTTTGGGGCAGGGCCAAAAGTCCAGCCCTTTTCCTGCGTCTGGCGAAAGCCCGCAACACCTTAGCCTTTACCAAGGCGGACTCATGCCCACACTGAAATACAAGCGCGTGCTGCTCAAGCTGAGCGGCGAGGCCCTGGCCGGAGAAAACAAGACCGGCATTGACCCGGAAACCGTAGCCACCATCTGCCGCGAAATCGGCACTGTGCTCGAAATGGGTGTGGAGATGGCCCTTGTGATTGGCGGGGGCAACATCTTTCGCGGGCTTTCCGGCTCAGCCAAGGGCATGGAGCGCTCTTCTGCCGACTACATGGGCATGCTCGCCACGGTGCTTAACGCGCTGGCAGTGCAGGACATGCTGGAAAAACTGGGCTACCCCACGCGGGTGCTTTCGGCAATCACCATGCAGGAAGTGTGCGAGCCCTTCATCCGCCGTCGCGCCTTGCGCCATATGGAAAAAGGCCGCGTGGTCATCTGCGCTGCCGGCACCGGCAACCCCTACTTTACCACCGACACCACTGCCGCCCTGCGCGGCATGGGACTGAAGTGTGACGCCATCATCAAGGCCACCAAGGTTGACGGTATTTACGACAAAGACCCCAACAAATATTCTGATGCCGTCAAGTTTGACAGCATTACCTACGATGAAACCCTGGCGCGTCACCTGGGCGTCATGGACGCCACGGCATTTGCCCTTGTGCGTGACAACAACGTGCCCATTATCGTGTGCCGCATGTTTGGCGGCGATATCTGCCGCGCTGTCACGGGCGAAACCGTAGGCACCATCGTTCAGAACTAGAGCCCCCCAAGGAGAATACTGATGGATATTGACAGCATCCTTCTGGACGCCGAAGAGCGCATGGAAAAGGCCATCGGCGCGCAAGACCGCGACTTTTCCAAGCTGCGCACGGGCCGCGCCTCCACCGCGCTGGTGGACGGCATCAAGGCCGACTATTACGGTACCCCCACCCCCATCAGCCAGATGGCTTCCGTTGCTGTGCCCGACAGCCGCACCGTTACCATTCAGCCCTGGGACAAGGGCGGCATTTCCCTGATTGAAAAGGCTATTCTTAAGTCTGACCTTGGCCTTACGCCCATCAATGACGGCAAGGTTATCCGCATCATGATTCCGCCGCTCACTGAAGACCGCCGCAAGGATCTGGTCAAGGTGGCCCGCAAATATACCGAAGAAGCCAAAGTTGCGGTACGCAACGTGCGCCGCGACGCCAACGACAGCCTTA
>QKDT01000425.1 GCA_003251995.1 Desulfovibrio desulfuricans | reverse complement strand
TTTGTCAAGCAGTTCATTGCTAGAACAGTAAAATCAGCCGTTGCCGTACAGGCGTGCATGGTGCTAGGTATAGTGTTGCCGCTTGAGGCGGCCCAAATTTGCCAGAAGGAAGGAGCAGCCCTCATGAAATCTCGTCTTCACCTTCCCTTGCTAGTCATTTGTTTTGCAATGTTAACCGCATGCGGCGGCAAGGTTATTCCCACTCGCGATGGCAGTTTACCAACCTGGATGGGAACGCTGGAGGATCTCAGACGCTACCCCCAGAATCTGGACGTGTATGCAAAGGCCGCCGGAGAAGATAAACTGCTTATATCCTCAGCCGAACAGGCCAACCAGGTAGCCAGATTCATGCGCATTACCTTTGGCCCGTGGGAGATGACAAAAACGTCCATTCGCAAGCGTGATGTGGCGGTGCTGTTCCATAAGGCCCGGGGCTACAAATATGGCAATGTACGCTGGACGCAGGCAGAATGGGACGCCATGAGCGCCAACGCAGGGCTGGGGTCGTACCCCTCGCGCAGCCAGGCAGCCATAACCATTCGCAACGCCAACCTGCGGGAGCTGCCCACTAACGAAACCCGTTTTTCGGAACCCACGCCCGATCCCAAGGCCAATCCTTTTGATTATTTTCAGTATTCGCTGTTGCCGGTGGGCACGCCAGTGCTTATCGCGCACACAAGCCGCGACGGACGCTGGCACTATGTTGAATGCCCCGTGGCTGGCGGTTGGGTAGCAGATGAAGACCTGGCCCCGGTCAGCGCCGAATTCAGGCACATGTACCGCGGCAGCACGTTTGCCGCGCTGGTTCACGACAAGGTAACTATTGCCACCCCCAATGGCGCCATAACGGCAAACATCGGCGCATTGCTGCCCATGCGCAGCGGGTATTCTTCGCCCGTCAGCGCAGATCCAGGCGTGCAACCGGGGGGGCATCCTACTATTGGGCTGCTCACGCCGGTTCGCGGCGCAGACGGCATGGCGGAGCTGGCCCCGGTAACGGTTGCCGCCGCCGATGCGGTTCCCTGGCCCATGCGCATGACCCCTGGCAATGTTGCCAAGGTGGGCAACGTCATGATCGGTCAGCCCTACGGCTGGGGGGGCATGTTTGGCGACAGGGATTGCTCTGCCCTCACCCGCGAGCTGCTCACGCCCTTTGGTATCTGGCTGCCCCGCAATTCTGTTGCCCAGGCCCGCACCGGCGCAATCAACATGCTTGAAGGCATGACTACAAAAGAAAAAGAAGCGCAGATACTGCGCAACGGCGTTCCCTTTCTCAGCCTTGTGGGCATGCGCGGGCACATAATGCTCTATGTGGGCAAGTATAATGGTCGTCCAGTCATTTTTCACAATGCTTGGGGGGTTCGCACCGTGGAGGGCAATGACGACGACGGGCGCTTTGTCATAGGCAGAGCCGTTGTCACCTCCATCACTCCCGGCGATGAGCTGAAAAATCTTTATCGTACAACAACGTTTGCCGACAGGCTTCGTACGTTGAGTACCCCGGCGGATACCCTTCAGTGACCGAACTGCACCATAGAGCAACAGCAAGCGATGCGGGCCAGCGACTGGACCGCGTACTGCGTCAGGCTGCGCCAGACCTTTCGCGGGCTGCGCTGCAAAAAGCTATTCAGGCCGGGCATTGCCAGGTGGACGGCCTGCCGGAAACACGCGCGGACGCTAAAGTGCGCGATGGGCAAAACATTGTGCTGCACCTGCCAGAAACGACTACAACACTTCAGGCGGAGGAAGGCCATCTCGAACTGCTGTGGCAGGACGAGCATATGGTGGTGTGCAACAAGCCCGCAGGCCTGACGGTACACCCCTGCCCTTCCTGTCCAGAACAAACCCTTGTGCAGCGCCTGTTGGGGCGCTTTCCGCAACTGGGCAAAATTGAGGGGCAGCGCCCCGGTATCGTTCATCGCCTGGACAAGGACACAAGCGGCATTCTGCTTGTGGCGCTTACAGAGCAGGATCGCCTTGTACTCAGCGAGGCCTTTGCCCAGCGGGAGGTCCACAAGGAGTATCTTGCGCTGGTCAGCGGCACGCCTTCAGCAGAAGGCGAATGCCACGAGCCCATAGGTCGCCACCCCACCGCTAAAATCAAAATGGCTGTTGTGCCGGAATCACGCGGCGGGCGCGCAGCATATACGGAATGGAAAACCCTGTGGACAGCTCCGGACAAGCGCTTTTCGCTGCTCGCAGTGCGCATCCACACCGGGCGCACCCACCAGATACGTGTACACATGACCCATATGGGGCATCCACTGCTCGGCGACAGGCTCTATGCGCCCAAGGCCGTGCAAATGCTGGCCCCGCGCCAAATGCTGCACGCATGGCGTATCAGCTTTATCCACCCCTCCACGGGCGAAGCCATGAATTTTGCCTGCCCCCCGCCTGATGACATGCTTATGGCTGCATTACAGGGCTGCCGCCGCATGCGGCGCGTGGTGGTTACAGGCAACCCCGGCAGCGGCAAATCGGCTTTCAGCCAATGCCTGGCAGATATGGGAGTTCCCGTTTTCAGCGCG
>QKDT01000152.1 GCA_003251995.1 Desulfovibrio desulfuricans | reverse complement strand
GCACCGCAATAATAATGCCCTGAATCAGCTCCATGCGTCCGGCCTCGGCCGGCCGCAGGCAAGCGGGGCGCTCTGCGGGGTACAGTTCACGGGCGAGATCGGTGGCCTTTGCACCGCCTTGCTGCGGCAGCGCAGACCATATTTCGGCGGTCACAAAAGGCACGATGGGGTGCAGCAACACCAGCAGTTCGCGCAGGGCCAGCCACAGCACATACTGGGCCTCGGCCTTGCGCTTCGGGTCTTCAGACTGCATATCGGGCTTGATCAGTTCAAGATACCAATCGCAGAATTCGTTCCACAGGAATTTGTAGCCCAACTGGGCCGCATCGTTAAAGCGGTAGTCAGCCAGGGCCTTGTCCATGTCCTGCTTGACCACTTCAAGACGGTGCAGCAGCCACTGATGGTGCAGACCGGGAACAGTCTCGGGGGCCACAGGGGCCGGGGCCTGTTCAGGCAGATTCATCAGGGCAAAGCGGGCCGCGTTCCAGAGCTTGTTGACAAAGTGGCGGTAGCCTTCAATGCGTTCCTCGGAAAGACGAATATCGCGCCCCATGGCGGCAAAAGCCGTAAGGGTAAAACGCAGCGCATCGCAGCCGTACTTGTCGATCATTTCCAGCGGATCAATGACGTTGCCCGTGGATTTGGACATCTTGCGGCCCGAGGCGTCGCGCACCAGCGCGTGCAGATACACGTCCTTGAACGGCACCTCGCCCATGAAGTGGATGCCCATCATCATCATGCGGGCCACCCAGAAGAACAGGATGTCAAAGCCCGTCACCAGTACGGATGTGGGGTACCAGCGGTGCAGATCCTTGGTGTCCTCGGGCCAGCCCATGGTCGAGAAAGGCCAGAGGGCGGAAGAAAACCAGGTGTCCAGCACGTCTTCTTCCTGCTTCAGCGCGCCGCCACACTTGGGGCAGACCGCGGGGGCATCTTCCGCAACCACCAGCTCACCGCAGGATTCGCAATTCCAGGCGGGGATGCGGTGGCCCCACCATATCTGGCGGCTGATGCACCAGTCGCGGATATTATCAAGCCAGTGATAGTAGGTCTTGAGCCAGGTTTCTGGAAAAATCTTGGTCATGCCGGGCACGGCGTCGCGCGCGGCGGGGGCCATCTTGGTGGCCGCCACAAACCACTGGGTAGAGACATGCGGCTCCACCACCGTATGGCAACGGTAGCAGTGGCCCACGGCATGGTCGATTTCGTCTATGCCTTCAAGCTGCCCGGCGGCTTCAATATCGGCTACGATGCGGGTGCGGCATTCGTCCTTGGCAAGGCCCTGATAGGCCCCGGCCTCGGCGGTCATGATACCGTTTTCGTCAATGGCTTTCAGGAAAACCAGGTCGTGCTTCTTGCCCAGCATCCAGTCGTTGTGGTCGTGGCAGGGCGTAACCTTGAGCGCGCCGGTGCCGAATTCGCGGTCAACGTAGGCATCCGCAATAATGGGGATTTCGCGACCAAGCACGGGAACTACGGCCTTTTTGCCGATCAGGGCGGTGTAGCGTTCATCTTCGGGATGCACGCAAATGGCGGTGTCGCCGGGGATGGTCTCCGGGCGCGTGGTGGCAATGGTGATATGACCGCTGCCGTCGGCAAGCAGATAGCGTACCTTCCACAGCTTGCCCCGGCTCTGCTCGTGTTCCACTTCGTCATCGGCAAGAGCCGTATGGCAGCGCGAGCACCAGTTGATGATATAATCGCCCTTATAGATCAGGCCTTCGTCATAAAGCTGCACAAAAACCTTGCGCACAGCGGCGGAAAGACCTTCATCCATGGTAAAGCGCAGGCGCGTCCAGTCCACGGAATCGCCCATGGCGCGCGCCTGATCAAGGATACGGTGACCGTATTCGTCGCGCCATTCCCACACGCGTTCGATAAAGGCCTCGCGACCAAGATCCTTGCGGCTCTTACCTTCCTTGGCGAGGGCGCGCTCCACCACATTTTGGGTGGCAATGCCCGCGTGGTCGGTGCCGGGCACCCAAAGCACATTCTTGCCCTTCTGGCGGGCATGACGGCAGAGCACATCAATAAGGGTATGATTGAGCGCGTGCCCTATGTGCAGCGCGCCCGTGACGTTGGGCGGCGGAATGACAATGGAATACGGCTCGCCGGGGGCGTCCGGATCGGGCGTAAAAGTTTTGTCTTCTTCCCAGTGCTTGCGCCACCGGGCTTCAACGTCATGGGGCTCATAGCCCTTGGGTAGCGTATCCGCCATCTTGCTTTCTCCATAAAAGGCGGCAATACTGCGGCACATGTTTGCCGCACAGCCAATCTGCATTTTATGGGACGCGTCCCACATCTGGGGCCTCATGGCCTGGCGCGCAGTTCGCGCGCTGGGACTGCCCTGCCGCCTGGTTAAGGGACAAGAAATAGCCGAAGGCGCGTATTTAGGCAAGCCGGGTGGGCTGCCCCCCTATGGTCAAGCCCGCGATGGCGCTCAGGGCGTGTCTTTACTGCTGGTTCCTGGTGGCAATGCAAGGCTCAAAGCCATGGCGCTTGGCAAGGCCGGGTGCGAGGCCGTGCGCCAGT
>QKDT01000299.1 GCA_003251995.1 Desulfovibrio desulfuricans | reverse complement strand
ATACAATGAACCGATATGACCCCAAAAACTAAGGGCAGGGGGTCGTGCCAGAGCACTGACCAGCCACTTGCGGGTCAAGCGGCAGCTCTGCACTGCCTGTTGCCGGGGGGGGAGTTGGCGTTTGCGGCAAAGAAGCCTGCCCTGCCTGCTGCTTGGTACTCTTTTTCAGCATTGCGGGCAAGCCGTGGTATTCAAAGAAAGGAACTGTCTGTGAGCCAGCCATGAACACATGAGCCTTGTTGCGCAGCATGCGCAGGCGCAGCAACAGCATCTCAGGCGAGGTGCCCGCCATACCGGTAGGGGCGGTAACGTCCTTTGCCTTGTTCAGGGCTTCGGCAATGTTCACGCCGTTGTCCATAAGCCGTTGCATGCGCGCGACCATATAAATATCTGCCTCGCTTTCAGCAAGGGGATAAAAAGCCACATCAACATGCCCGGAAAGAAGGGCTATGCCTTCCGCGCAACTGGGGCAAGAGGGAGAAAAAAACATGCGAACGGTAGCCTCATTGCCGTTGTCGGTAATGGCCCACACGTCAGCCTGGGTGCGCAGCGCCGTACCCGCATTAACAATGAACAAAAGCCCCCAGATCACCAGCAAGATCGATCGCCCGGGCTTGTCGCCAGGAAGGTTTGATTTGGTGCGCAGGGCAGCCTGGCGAAAGGCTGCATATATCAGGGCAAAAAAGCAGGCAACAATAAGGCAGCTTATGCAGGGGGCCGTTACTGCCATGAGCAGCAACAAGCTAATATCGCCCAGAAGGGCCAAACCTGCCAGCACAAGGCCCAGTTGGGCTGCGCCCATCAATGCCGCTGCAGCCAGCAGCGTGAACATAACCCCGCCAGCCCACCAAAGGGATATGCCCCCTACGGAGGTGTCCTGAAACAGGGCACAACCCGAAGTAACGCAAATGTTCACTTCGTTGCCAAAGGCGCTCCAGATGCAAAAGGCTGCTGCAAGGACAGCCATGCTTAAAATACCGGGGAATAGCTGGTGGGATCGGTTCATGAACTACCCGTTGATGTAAAAACTTTTTGTTTGGCGCAGCAATAGCGCGACAGGCCAGGAAAAGACCGTCGCTAGGCCCGCCGGATCATCGGGGGAGGGCCGCGATTTCATGCAACTCGCTCTAGGTTATAGGCTGTTTTTGCTTTTTCGTAAAGCGCAGCCCCATATCTGTGGCTTGGTGGGGGCGCCCTCAGCTTTGCAGGAGTATGCCACGGTATGCGGCAAATGCATGACGCCGCCCCTCTATGCGCCATAAACAGAAGAAGGACTCACGGAGCCCGGCGATAGAAATGGCAAGCTTTGGTGTTTGTGTCGCTGCGATCCCAGGCAAGTTAAATGCCGATGCGTATAACCGGGGACATCTGGTATGAGCAACAACGGTGCGCATAAACAAAAGGACGCCCTTGCGGGCGTCCTTTTGTGTTGTGTCTATGCGGTCAAGCTTACATGGTGGAGCCGGAGGCCGCACGCTGCATCTTGATTTCGACTTTTTCGGTCAGGCTGGCATAGTATTCGCGCAGGATGACGAGCACTTCGGCGCGACCGAAGTGATCCGGCACTTCCGCGCCTTCAGAAAGCATCTTGCGCAGCTTGGTGCCGGACAGGATGACGCGATCTTCCTTGGTGTGGGGGCAGGTGCGCATGCTGGCCATGCCGTCGCACTTTTTGCAGTAGAAGGTCCAGTCAATGTTCAGCGGATCGCAAAGCAGGCGCTTGCCTTCTTCAGCGGGGGTAGGAATCTTGCGGAAGATTTCCTGGGCTTCAAACATGCCGTAGAAGTCGCCCACGCCAGCGTGGTCACGACCAACCAGCAGGTTGTTGATGCCGTAGTTCTGGCGGAAGGTGGCGTGCAGCAGGGCTTCGCGGGGACCAGCATAACGCATGTCCAGGGGGTAGCCGGCCTGAATGACGAAGTCTTTCACGAAGTACTTGTCAACCAGGGTGTCGATGCACTTCACGCGCACTTCAGCCGGGATGTCGCCGGGCTTCAGGGAGCCCACGAGGGAGTGGATGACCACGCCGTCGCACACTTCCACGCCGATCTTGGCAAGGTATTCATGCGAGCGGTGCATGGGGTTGCGGAGCTGCAGAGCAGCAACCTTCTGCCAGCCGCGTTCGTCCATCTTGGCGCGCAACTGAGCAGGGGTCATGTACACGCCGGGGAACTTTTCGGGGAATTCGCCCTGCGAAAGAACCTTAACGGTACCAGCAACGTTGTATTCGTTCTGAGCAAGAACCATCTTCACGCCGGGGTGATCGGCGGGGGCCACTTCCCAGAACTTTTCGGAGTCGGGGCCGCAGCCCTTGAACACCAGTTCGCATTCCCACTTCTTGTCGGCTTCGGTCATTTCATAGACTTCTTCGACCTTCAGGGTAGCCATGACTTCGCCTTTGCGAACCAGGGCCACTTCTTCGCCGACCTTCAGGGCCTTGGCGTCGGCAGCGGGAACATCAAGAGTAACCGGAACGGGCCAGAAGGTGCCGTCGGAAAGGGTCATCTTTTCGCAGACGCTCTTCCAGTTAGCCTTGTTCATGAAGCCGTTCAGAGGCGAGAAACCGCCAATGCCCATCATGATCAGGTCGCCCTTGGCGCGGGAAGAAATCTCGATCTGCTTCAGGCCTGCGGCTTTTTTCTTCTCGTCATCCAAGGCCTTACCTTCCAGAAGGCAACAGACCAGACCCTTACCGCCATGAGGAGCTACCAGCTTGGACATTGCGAAATCCTCCGTGTTTTAGTTATGTGGGCATCCTTCCGTGACCAGCGACGTCAAGCGGAAGGGCAGCGTTCAAATCGCATCTTGTGAATAATCTAACAAAAAGTCAACTACCTCTTAAAAATTTTCCTGACTACTCGCCAAGAAAACCAGAGCCGGGGCGGGTAATGCGGAAAATTCATCGATACCTATACGCTGGATCGCGCAAAAAGAGAAGGGGGATTCACAAGAAAAATGTGCCTGAAACCGAAAAACCATGTGAAAGTGCGCATTTTTTCGCAAAGTCTTTTGCTAGGCAATGTTGCGCGGAATGGCTTGGGCGCAGTGCGGCAGCTAAAATCAGGCAAAAATCAGATGCACGGCAAAATTATTTGGGAGTAGGGGAAATTTTTCTCAACCTCATAAAGCCGACCCCGAACAGGGGCAATAAAAAAAGGCGCGGATAAACATCCACGCCTTTTGTGCTGTCAGATTAAGGACGCCGTGCCTAGAACGGCACATCATCCATGTTTGAGGCTTCAGAGGGGAAGGCCGGGCCGAGATCGTCGTCCATGGGCTGCGGTTTGCGACCGCCGCCCTGCTGCGCATAACCGCCCTGGCTGCGACCATCCTGACCACCCTGACCGCCACGCGGGGCATTGCCGCGGGGGGCAGCAGAGGGCGCGGGCGCGCCGTAGTCGTCTTCAAACCCACGACCGCCGCCATCACGGGGAGCGTCGCCCTTGCGGTCAAGAAACTGCACGCGTTGGGCCTTGATTTCGGTGGTGTAGCGATCCTGCCCCTGTTGATCCTGCCATTTGCGGGTTTGCAGGCTGCCTTCCACGTAGATCAGGCTGCCCTTGGCAAGAAAGTTGGCGCAGTTTTCAGCCTGACGCTGGAAAACTGAAACCCTGTGCCATTCAGTGCGATCCACCTTGTTGCCATCACGGTCGGTGTAGGATTCATCGGTGGCGACATTCAGGGTGGCAACAGGCGAACCGCTCTGGGTGTACCGCAGCTCGGGGTCGCGGCCCAGACGGCCAATAATCATAACTTTGTTCAGCATGGTGGTGCTCCAAGGTGGTATTCGAGTTTCAGACTCAGGCTACAAAGGCCTTTTCGAGCTGATCCAGCACGTCTTCAAGGGCGTCGCTCAGCTTGTTGGCTTCGCGGGGTTGCCAGTCGGCAAGGGCCGCCTCCAGTTCTGTCTTGAGCCTTGCGGCTTCAAGAATGCCTGGGCCAAGAGCCTTACGGCGTGCTGGCGACCATGGCAAAAACTGCAATCCTTCATCCAGCGCCTTTACCATTTCAAGAACGCCGTGCTTTTCATGTTTGATGGGAACGCTGAAGGCCAACTCCGTGAGTTTGGGCCAGAGCTTTTCCAGTAGGTCTTCGTTCCAGGTGACAGCGCTCACGCGGATTTGCAGTGCATTGCCCATATGTGCTCCGTTGGCTGCGGGCCGCCCTGTGCGTGGTTGCCTCCGCACCTGAATGAACTGCTAGCAGCGCTTGCAGGGGCAGAGGCCAGTGCTGGCGGGAGAGCCTAGTCTTTTTCAGTCCATTCGGTCTGCACACGCATGATAACTTCCTGAATGGCGGGAAGCTGATCCTGCGGGCACACGCCGATGAGGGGCGCTCCTGCATCAATATTTTCGTTGTAGGTAAAGTAAACTGCGTAAATAACGCCCGCGGGGCCGGTGTAGAGCAGTGGCACCTCGCGCTTCATGCGCGACATGATGAGCAGTTCCATGCCCTCGCGCACTGCCACCGACTGCGAATCGGACGCGCGAATTTTTTTGTCCACCTCAGGTGTGAAGTAGTACTTGGCCCGCTCGGGCGCAACAAAAAGATGCAGGGCTTTTTTCAGCAGGATGCGTTCCACCTCGGCGCGGGTGAGCATATGCCGCACCACAGCCAGGGGCGTGCCCGCTTCAACAAACTTGCCCTCAAGTTCGGTGTGCAAAAGGCTGATGTCGCCTTTTTCATTGGCGCAGATGGATTTGGGGTTGCGTTCGCGCTCAAGCGTGGCAACGAGCGTGCCCGGTTTTTCCTTCCACTGGCCCTGGGGGCCTACCACCTTGTCGCCCTGCTTTATATCCGCAAAGGTCACCTTGCCCGTGTGGGGCGTGCTGATGACTATTTCGCGGTAAGGCGAAGCCTTTATTTCGTCCAGCAGTGAAGATATGTTTATCATGCTTGGGTCCGTTAAGCGTTATATATTGGCGACGCTTTGGCGGGCAGGGGCATTGCCCCTGAACCTCCTGCAATGGCGACCGTGTTGTTGCCGGTCGCCGCGTCACGCGAAATAATCGTCATGTATCCGCTCTGCGTCACGCTACCTGTAATACAGGTTCCTGCCGCCAATGGTCAGCAGGGCCTGTTTGAGGTTGGCGCGCACTTCCCGTCTGTCCCAAATGCCCTGAATGTGCCCGCGCGAAAGGGCGCGGTACGAGCGGTGGTACTTGGGCGGAATATCCATGCCTGTGGTTTCCTTGATAACGCCCGGTCCGGCAAAGCCGATGTTGGACGAGCGCACCGCGAACTGGTAGGGCGAGCAGCCAAGAAAACTTGCCACAGGGCCGGCAAAGGAATTGGTGTCGTACAGCACCATATAGAGGCCGCCGGATTCAATGTAGCGCCGCACCGCTACGGTGCAGCGGGGCATCTGGATGACGCCGTGGGTGCCTTCCTGAATACGAATACCAGCCGTACCGTGTACATATGCCAGGAAGGGGTAGCGCTTTTTGGCGGCGCGCTGGGCTGCTTCCACAAACTTGTAGCCCTCAGCCGCGCCCACAGAGCCACCCCGGAAGGTACCCATGAGCATGGCGACGACCATCTTGGTATTGTCGATGCGGGCCTCAAAGGTCATGCAGCCGCTCTTGGCCCCGGTTTTCTTTTGCGCGTCCAGAACCCGATCGCCGAAATTGGGGAAATCAAGGGGATTCCCCGCTTCAATTTCGCTGTTGAATTCAAAGACCGAACCGAGATCAAAAACGTTTTTCACGTACCATTCCGGTTCCATGGGGAAGTGGTAGCCGCAATGGCTGCACACGCCCGCAAATTCAGCAAACAGATCCGGCCCCCACAGGTCAAGGCAACCGTAGGCTGCGCTGTTGGGGCAGGTGATGGCACGGTCAGCCTTGTAGCGCGGTGAAATATAGTTCCACCTGCTGCGGCGTCCATCGTCCGACCATGTGGACAGGGCGGTGAGCTCCTTGACCTTGCTGCTTTCAGCCTTGGCGCTGGGGAGCTTGCGGGTCAGCTTGTGCCACGGGGACAGCAAGCGGCTCTTGAAAACTTCCCATTCGTTGTCCACTTCTTCCATAAAGGTGCGGATGCGCCTCTGGTGTTTGCGGTAGAAGTCGTACTTAAAGCTGACCCATGGCTTGGTGATCCAATCCCAGGCGGCGACTGCCATCTTGGTAAAGAAGGGGCGTTTGTCGCGCGCGGCCTGCCGCGAGAGCCGCAAGAACTTTTGCTGGCGGCGTTCGCGCAGTCTGTCCTTGGCGGCAGAGGTAAGGCCCCAACGGGTGTACATTTCGTCCAGATTGGCATCGGGCTTGCGCACGCGGGCCAGTGCCAGGCCCTTGAGGCCGGGCATGGTGCGCGTGGAGATAACCACTTCATCCGTGGCGCGCAGCACTTCTTGCCGCAGGTTGCGGAAAAAGTCGAAGTGCCAGGGGCGCGCGCCCAGGGGCGGTTCCTGCACAACGCGGTCGATGTAACCGAACTTGAGGTTGTCCTGCGCGGTCATCTTGAGGTTTTGCGCGCAGCTTTCGATAAGCTCGGGCGTGGCGCGTTGACCAGCCTTGATGCGGCCTTCAATGGCGGCGGCACCTTCGGGCGAAATAACCGAATAGTAACCGTGCGAAAGCATCAGGCGTTTGTCTGCAAGACCAATGGCTTCTGCGCCGCCGGAGCCGCCTTCGGAGATGACGGTGATAACGGGCACGCGCAGGCCTGCCATGCAGTAGATGTTGCGGGCAATCTGCTGGGCCGCGCCGGGGTAATCCTCAACGGGGAACGAGCCGGGCGTGAAAATGTAGCTATGGATTGGTATCCCTTCGGTTTCAGCCACGCGCATGTACTGCTGCGCCTTGGCGTTGCCCCAGGGCTTGACCGAGCCGCCGTTGCGGAATTCCGCGCCGTGGCCCTTTTCCTGCCCGATAACCATGACAGACTGCGTATAGGTTTTTTTGCCGCGCCGACGGGTTATGACCGCACGGGCAATGAGCATGCTGGGGTCGAGACTGTGCTCGTCCTGCCCGCCCACTTCAGTAAAGTTGTCATAGACGTTTTCAAGGATGTCGCGCAGGCAGATACGCTGGGAGTGGCGCACAATGCGCACCTTGTCCATGGGCGTAATGCTGCCCTCAAGGCGGCGTTCCACATAGTTGAAAAGATCTTCTACCGTGGCAAGTTCGGCATAGGGGTCTTCCACATTGCCGGAGCGAACACGCGCAGTAAAGGCGGTAAGCTTTTCTTCAAGCAGGTCGGCGTTATCCTTGTGCTTGCCGGCGAATATCTCCACCAGATAGGTGAGCCTGTCGCGCAGACTCTGGATGCGTTTTTCGATGTTGTTGTCCATAGTATATTGGGACCAGCTAAACTGGATTTTTTAGGTAGGCGAAATCCCCGGAATTCCGGGCGGCCAATGGCTTGTCTACCGGCATGCGTCCACCCTGCGGGTGGGCAAATCTTGCCCCGGTCGCTGCGCGGGGGCCATCGCGATGTGCGAAAGCCTGCGCCAAAGAACGGGTGGACAATGCCTTGCTCATGGGCTGGTTCCCTGTCAGAAGCGCAAAATGCGCTCTGTGTTGGCCGCAAGGAAGTTGACGTTGGACTTCAGCTCATCGCCCGAGGCGTTGTGCCCTTCCAGCCGCAGATCACCCAAAAATTCAAGGCCGCGGGCCTTGGCTTCCTCAAGGTCTTTACCCCAGATAATGGCAAGGGCCAGGTTGGGGTCAAACTCCGTGGGGATTTCGTAGGGTTCGGTGGTCGGCACATGGGTGAGCATGGTCAGCCAGGGCTGGTCTTTCCACGCAAAGCGTTCAATACGGCCCACCCAGGGGGTGAAGTTGTTATCCGGGTCCTCGGCGATAAGGCGGTATTCAATGCCTAGGCCGTCAAACGTGATGTCAGACTGCCCGTAGCCCAGCGGCTCGCCAAGGCCAATGCGGATCTGTTCGGCGATAAGGTCTACATCGCCCTTGCCGCCCACCCTTGAAATGCGCGCGGATACGCCGTTTTCCACCTGAATGCGGGTGTTCACTTCCATAAGGAAGGGTTCGCCCTTGCGGGTAACGATCCATTCCCACGTACCCACGTTGTCGTAGCCAACCTTGCGGGCCATGGTGAGGGAGTAGTCAACGATATCGCGCAGCACCTTGCCGGCATCAAAGGTGTATTTGAGTTCGTCGGGTGCAAAACCCGGGGCGACTTCAATACGCTTTTGGCGACCAGTGGACTGAATGGAGCAGTTGCGGGTGCCAAAGTGTACGGGGTTTTGCCCCGAGCGGTCAGAAACAACCTGCACTTCAAGGTGGTTAAAGTCGGTGATGCGCTGCTCGATGAGCACGCCTTCATCCTTGAACTGACGCAAGGCGTAGCTGCGGATGCGGCGGTAGACCGAGCGGAACTGATCCGGGTCGTACACTTCTTCAATGCCCATGCCGCCGCCGCCAGCCGAGGCCTTGACCAGCACCAGCGGGCGCTGAATGCCCTGCTGATCCTGAAATTCAAACACGCTCTTGGCTATGCGTTCTGCTTCCATCTCGTCATAGATGGGGCGGTCGGAACCGGGAACCGTGGGAACGCCCAGGCTGCGGGCCAGACGTTTGGTGTTGATTTTGTCGCCCAGCTCGCGGATGATTTTCCACGAGGGGCCGATAAATATAAGTTTACGGTCGCGTTTGGTCACGCGGCGGGCAAAACGAAAATCCTCGGCAAAAAAACCGTAGCCGGGGTGAACTGCCGTGCAGCCAGCCTCATCAGCCACAGCCATAAGTTCGTTGGCATCATGGTAAGACGACACGCGGAACAGGCTTTTTTCTCCGCCTTGTTCGCGTGCCAGACGCACATGGCCCGATGCCGCGTCTTCTGCTGTAAAGATGGCGGCAAAGGCCACTCCCAGCTTGCGGCAGGCGCGCATGATGCGCATGGCTATCTCGCCACGGTTGGCCACCAGAATTTTGTGCTTTTGCAGGGGAATGCTGTCCTGAGCTTTGTCCAAGCCTGTCTCCCTCATTAACTTGCGCTTTTTTGTGTTGGTTTATGCCCGGCGCGACCACATATGCCCCAGGGCTCGGATGGGCGTGTGCCGGAGTTTGGATTTGCATCGCGGGATGTTACGGTTCTGTTTCGTTGCCCATTCCCCCTTGTGAGGGGACGATTGACGGGCTATACAGACATTGCATCCGCACCTCATACCCGCTTTTGGCGCGAAAATCCACTCGCGCGGGGGCTGTCCGGCACGAAAAGCCGCGCAGCGGCAAAGAGACGCGCGGCGCGGATTGCGGCCTGACGGCAGACCGCGGAGCGTATTTTTCAGGAGGGGATTCTATGCAAAATTTTCAAGATGTCCAGCGCGCAGCTACGGCCTTGCGTGCTGCCATCCAGGCCGGACAAGGGCCCTCAGCTCTGCCTTTGGGCGCACGCAGACTCGGTACTGGCTCGCCCGATGCGGATGCGCCCTTGGGGATCGTGCTGGGTACGGGGCTTTCGTCGCTGGCAGATAAGCTGCAAGACCGGGTAGTTGTGCCTTATAGCGACTTGCCGGGCTTTCCTGCCTCAAGCGTGGAGGGGCATGCCGGGGCCTTTGTGTGGGGCAGGTTCCCCGGTGCGTGCGGCGAGGACGACTCCATTGGTCGTTACGCCCTTATCCAGCAGGGGCGGTGCCATCTGTACGAAGGCCGCACCCCGGCAGAAGTGTGTACGGGCGTGCGCGTTATGGCGGC
>QKDT01000411.1 GCA_003251995.1 Desulfovibrio desulfuricans | reverse complement strand
GTCAGCGTTGGCGATGGGGTAAAAAACTGCCAGCCCGGCGATAACATAGTGATTTTCCCCGTAGTTTTTGACCACCAGTCTCCTCAGGCCATTGAGGATTATCTGTACGATGAAAAAAGCCGCATATGGGGCTACGAAACCAACTTTGGCGCTTTTGCGGACTATTGCCTCATACGCGCCACGCAGGTGCTTCCCAAACCAAAACATCTTTCATGGGCAGAAGCCGCAGTGCTGACCGGAGGAAACTCCACCGTGTACCGTATGCTGGTTTCCCCTAATGGCGCCCAGATCAAGATTGGCGAAAGCGTTCTTGTTTGGGGGGCCAGCGGCGGCATCGGCAGCATGGCGGTACAGTACGCGTTGCGGGCTGGCGCAACGCCCATCGGCATTGTCTCTACGGAGGAGAAGGCCGAACTTGTGCGCGCTCTCGGCTGCAGGGCGGTGATTGTGCGGCCCAATGCGGAAAACAACTTTGTGAACGCGGACGGTACCCCAAACATGCGCAGGCTTGTTCGCTTTCGTCGGGATGTTTTGCAGGCAAACCATGGGCGGGCGCCAGATGTGGTGTTTGAACATCCCGGGCGCGCAACTTTTTACGCCAGCGTTCTGGTGGCGGCTAACCGGGGGCGCATTGTGACCTGCGGGTCAACAACGGGATACGAGCATCTTTACGATAACAGATACCTGTGGATGTATGGCAAACGTATCATTGGTTCGCACTGCGCTTCGTGGAATGAGGCCGCGCGGGCAAACGACCTGATCTGCCGGGGCGTGATTATGCCGGAACTGAGCAGCGCCTTTTCGCTGGAACGCTTTGATGCTGCCGTTGCAATGCTGAACAGCGACCATGTGGGGAAAATCGCAATCCTCTGCAACGCCAGCACAGCGGATGAGGGCATTGAAGATGCGGCACTTCGCGATGAAATCGGTGAAGGGCAGTTCAGAATTTTCCGTAAAAAGGACGCATGATGGATCAGGTTCAGAAAACAGGGCAGAGCCCACTACACGTCTACTGGCAGGCCTCGCTGCCAGACAGGGGCAAACTGCTTTTTACCCTGCTGTTTGCCTGCTTGGCAGCAGCGCTGGAAATTGTGCCATTTGTCCTCATTTGGGTCATCGCCCGAGAAGCTTATGACAATAGCATCGAGACAGGCCGGGTGCTTTGGCTGACCGGGGCGATTTTTGGCGTTATTATTCTGCGCTTCATCATGCAGGGTGCGGCGACCATACTTGGGCATCTTGCTGGATTCAGGTCAGAATGCCGCCTGCGCTGCCGCCTGATAGAACACATGAAAAGCGTCATGCCCGCTGCCGTTGAGGGAAAAAGCGGGCCGTTGAGCCGTGCCGTCATGGACGAAGTGGGTCGCCTCAACGGCATTTTGGCCCACACCATTCCAGATGCCATTGCCGGTGTGTTCATGTTTCTGATGTGCTTTGTGTTATTGCTCTGGGTAGATTGGCGGCTCGCCATAGTTTCGTGCAGCATGCTGGCTTTGGGCGTGTGGTCGCAGATGCGCATTGCTGGGGCTTCTCCAGAATTGTTCGTGCGCTGGGTCCAGGCAGACGGGCGGGCATCGTCGGCGCTTCTTTTTTACGTCAGGGGGCTCGCCACCTTGCGGGCCTTTAACCGGCAGGCAAGCTCTCTCAACGAAGTGACCAACAGTATCTTTGGCATCGGCAAGCTGGCGGGCGAGGTAACAAGGGCCTGCGCGGTGCCGTATTCTCTGTTTGGTCTTGCCATGACCTCACCCTTGCTCATTATTCTGCCGTGCGCACTGCTGCTCCACACAAACGGCTCGCTTGGCACGGCTGACCTTGTTTTTGCAACGGCTATTAGCGGAATCATGCTTCTTCCGCTTACCAAGGTGGTTATGAGTCTTACCGCGCTTCGTTTATTGCAGGCCGCAGCCGCCCATATACGGGATATGATGGCGCTGCCGGCCTTTGCCGAACCCCCCGCATATAAACCTGTGACTGGTGCAGAAGTTGTTTTTGAAAATGTGTCCTACAGCGTTGCGTCTGCTTTCGGAGAGGAGGTTTCCATTCTCCGGGACATCAGCTTCACCCTGCCGCAAGGCCGCATTACAGCCGTTACAGGCCCATCCGGATCAGGAAAAACAACGCTAGCCAGACTTCTTGCCCGGCTTGATGATGTGTCGCAGGGCCGCATTCTCATTGGTGGGCAGGATATTCGTGATCTCCCCATCCAACAGTTTCAAAAGCTTGTGAGCATTGTTTTTCAAGATGCCTTTCTTTTTCACGGCACGATCCGCGAGAACGTGCTGCTTGCCAAGCCAGACGCCACAGAAAGCGAGCTTGCGCATGCCGTTGAGGCTGCCGGTTGCGTTGAAATGCTTAAAGACTTGCCCTTGGGGTTGGACACGCCAGTGGGGGATAAAGGGCTGGGGCTTTCAGGCGGTGAACAGCAGCGCATCGCCATTGCCCGTGCATTTTTGAAAAATGCGCCCATCCTGATTTTGGATGAAGCGACAGCCCATCTTGATCCCCTTGCCGCAAAGGATATTACGCGCAGTCTGAAG
>QKDT01000292.1 GCA_003251995.1 Desulfovibrio desulfuricans | reverse complement strand
TTTCTCCTGCACACGCTTGGCCCATTCACGGAGCGCGGTCTTGTCGGCATTGCATTTATCCAGCGCTTCGCGTTGGCTGATAATGTGGCGCGTCGCGGCCACAGAAAATTCCCGCAGGTTACTTGCCTTCGAGAGCGCTTCCGGGACCGCTGGCGTCTGGCACTCGGCAAGCAGATTGGCCGGTGGCGTTATCACCTGCGTTTGCACCCTGCCCGAACACGCGCTGCAAACGAGCGAGAGTGTCAGCATCAGAAGAACAATCCGAAATCCCGTCGAGCATGGCCGCTTTGTCCTGCGCATCGCTTTCAGCCTTTTGGTAGAGTGTGTCGCGCATGGCCTGCGCAATGTCGGCAGCCTGCCGCGCCTGCGTATTTATCCGCACGTCGGCTTGCAACCGGTCGATCAGTTGGCCTTGGCTGCGCACGGCTATGCCCAGCGCTATACAGCACACAATGGCAACCACGCCGATGCCGCCGCATATCCACAGCGCCTTGCTTGATATGTCCATCAGCACAACTCCCTGAGCAATTCACCCTCAATACGGCGGCGGTCAGCGTAGGGCCGAAATCCGGTCATAAGTTCTTCCGCAGCCTCGCACCACTCACGACGGCACATATGCCCCCAAGTGATAGGGGCAAACCTGCGCCAGCCAGCAACGCCGTACTGGTAGCAGACGGAAAACACGACGGCCTGTGCCTGGGGCGGCAATGACTCAAACGTCACGCCAGAATCCTGCTCATAGGCTGGGGCGATGTACGCTTTGCAGTCGCCAGCAATGACGCACTCGTCGAGCAGTGCTGCGGCTTCGATGGATATTGTGAGGGGTATGCGATAGAGGGTGACGAGGGCGTCACCACGCTTGAGGCCCATGTATGGGCGTAGGGGATTAACGATGCGCGCTGGCAGCCCATAGCCCAACAGCGTTTGGTCGTCATAAGCGCCAAGGTCTATCCCGGTGCCGATGGTAACGCCGCTGGAATCCATGGCCGTAAACGCATCCGGCGTTCCGACGGCGGGGAATAGGGGCAAGACGCATGTCGTGGGCAGTGAGCGGCCAACGTAGTTTTTGCCCTTGCCGTCGGCATTCCGGTTTGATGGGACATAACCCACCGTCACGCGCTTACCTTCTACCTGCGCCAGCAATGCGCAAATTTCGTCTATCGCAATCGCCATATGAACGCTCCATTTTGAAAGAGCGTAGCATGGGGCGAAAGGTACACGCGGATAACGACGCGCTAAACGGGGTTATTTAAGCGCCAAGTGGGCTTGACAGGTGGAATCCAATCAACGAAAATCACTACAGCAATGAAGGGCCACAATTTAACAAGCCTCATGGGTCGCATCCATGGGGCTTTTGTCTTACTACATAGCGCCCGCGCGCATCTGACCTGCACCAGGCTGCACCGTTGCTGTGCGTGAGAGTTGCAGCTTTCGCCACTCCCACAGTTCCGCAATCTCAGCATACGGAACCATGCCGTCGAAATAGATTGGTGCGCCTTGTGTGGCAAACTCACGCGCCTTGTCTTCCTTGACCCGCAGTCCGCGCGAAATTTCCTTCCAGCCTCGTGATATTGTCAAACAGCTCATTCTTGTACCCGTCCTTGTTTTTATGATTACGCCGCCACCGCGCCGTCCTGCGCGTCAGCGAAAAATTCCATCGGTTGCGCCAGCAGTTCCCACACCCGGTAATTACCCGCTGGGTGTAGATCGCTGCACCTGTACCGCACCGCGCACACATGCCCCATTTCATCACGCTCCCACCGTGGACCAAACACGGTCATGGAGTCCGGCGCACGCATGCCGAGCCGTGCGGTGTTGATGGCGTTCGACACGCGGTCAATATCGTCTTTCAGCGTGCCGTTGAGTTGTACCCGAACTTCAATCAGCATTTATGCCTCCAAGATTATTGCTAGAAAAATGAACCAGCCCCAGCCGTCCATACCTAAAAGCATATCTAAGAAGGCGAACAACACGCAGATCGCGCCCATGCTTCGTCCTCCGGCTTGTCTACCCTATGCTTCATCCTGTCGCGCTCTTCGGCGCGCTTTGCGTTGTTGAAGCGGTCGAGCGTTCCCACAAGGTAGCCCGTCACCTTATGCGCCTGACTCTGAGGAATTTTACTCCCTCACCAATCAGACGCTCTCCGCTTATTTTATCATGCAACACGCGGCATCACCCCCTCTGTTGCGTAGCGCCAACGATATCCGTAGGCGGTTTTTTGATTACCGTTGCAACATGCAGCGATATGTCCATCATTCCTTGGTACACCACACCAGCTATTTGCTTCGGCTTGGCTCCTAAATTTGCAATGAACATTTCCTTCTATATCCACGCATTCAACAGCGCGTTCCCGTCCGTAAATGCGCCTTGAAATGCACGTCCCATAGTTCGTATTTTCTTTGGCGGTCACCCATTCAAGGTTTTCGGCCCGATTATCAAGCTTATCCTCGTTAAGATGGTTTACCTGCGTTTTGCATTGTGGATTGTCATTGACGCAAAACGCCTCTGCAACAAGCCTGTGCAATCGTGCCTGCTTGCAGTC
>QKDT01000023.1 GCA_003251995.1 Desulfovibrio desulfuricans | reverse complement strand
GAGGGAGAGCCATTCCCCGGATTGCGTGTACTCATAACGGCGGGCGAGCCGCCGGTTGCTGGCGATGCCCTGCTTTACGCCAAGGATTTGCGCTACTTCAACGCCTACGGCCCCACAGAGGCTTGTGTTTGCGCTGCCATGAAGGAAGTCTCTCCCTTTGAGCCTCTGCCCATCGGCGTAGGCAGCCCCATCCCCAATGTGTCGCTCTCCATACGCGATGCCGAAGGGCGCGAACTGCCCGCGGGGATGGCTGGCGAGTTGTGGATTGGCGGGGCAAGCCTTGCCCTTGGCTACCACAACAAACCAGAAATGACAGAGCAGCGGTTTGTCTGCCTGCCGCAGGAGGGCAACGCCCGTTATTACGCCTCTGGTGATCTTGCCTTGTGGTCTGACAACGGTGAAATTCTGCTGCTGGGCCGGGCGGATGATCAGGTAAAGATTCGCGGTAATCGTGTGGAGCTGGCTGAGGTGGCCTACCTGCTCGAAAACTGCGCAAGTCAAGGATGCGGGTGGTCAAGCTAGCCTTGCAGCTTTTTTTGTGCTGCGCCCCGGCGCTTCCATAGAGGCGGTGGTTATCTGGAGCAGAAGCAACCTGCCGCCCTACATGGTGCCATCGGCCTGGCATGTTCTTGAGGCCATGCCCGTTGCCCCCACAGGCAAGGTAGACCGCAAGGCCTTGCAAAACCTTGCACGGCGGGGCGAAGCGCACGGCGGTGGTAACCGTAAGCCCCATCCGGGACTTCTGGAGATTTTTGAACGCGTGCTTGGTCGCGCTTACGACCCAGAAAAAAGCTTTTTTGCGCAGGGCGGCAACAGCCTCAACGCCATGTCCTTGCTCCACGCCATCCGCAAAGCCTTTGATGTCGATATTTCTTTTCGCAGTTTTGTCAGTTGCGAAACGCTTTTTGACGTGGAAGCCTTGCTTGGCGGTGTTCGGGCAGAATCCGCCCAGGCAAATATTGAAACCGCGCCGCTCAGCATGGGGCAGTTCCGTATATGGGCGTACCAGCAGGTCAACGAAGGCTCCATAGATTACAACATGCCCCTGTTGCTGGAGCTGCGTGGCGAAAGAACGGCGGATTTTCTCGAAGGTCTGCGCAGGGCCGCCAACGCGCAGGAGCTTTTTCACTGCACTGTGGCGGGCGATATAGACAATCCCCATTTTGCGCGCGGCAAGGGCGAGGTCTACCTGTGCAGCGTTGCCATGGCTGATGCGCGAGAGGCGGCGGTGTTTTTTGACCAGCAGATCCACACACCGTTTGATTTGCGGGTGGAGCCGCCAGTGCGCCTTGTGGCTGCCGTTTTGCCGCAATGTGTTCAGCTTCTGGTGCTGGTGCATCATGTGGCTGGCGATGGCGAAACGCTTGAAATCCTGTTGCAGAATGCCTTGCGTTACCTGCGTGGCGAACCCTTGGTGGGCGGCTTGCTGGCAGCGCAGGAGGCCTTTTGCCGCAGGCAGGCTACCTATACCGCCTCTCCTGCCTGCGCCGACGATGCCGCCTACTGGCAAACGGTGCTTGAGCCCCCGGTTGCCCCGGTAAATCAGGCCGCCGGTGCTGCCAACCGCAAGGGTGCCATGATTGGCATTGATCTGGATGCGGAAACCGCGCAGGGCTTTGCAATTCTGGCAAAAAATTCAGGCGCAAGTGTGCTGGCCTGTTTTGTGGCCCTGGCAGGGCGCGCCCTTTGCCGCCGGTTTGACAGAAAAGAACTTTTGCTGGGCGTACCCATGGGGCTGCGTGAAACTCAGGATGAATTTTGCGCCGCTGGTTTTTATGTGAACACGGTGCCCCTGCGTATACGGCTTGATGGTCTTGAAGACAGCGCCGCCGTGGCAGATGCCGCGCAGCAGATGCGTCAGGCCATTGAACACAGCCGTTACGGCACTGCTGATATTGTGCCCGAATTTTTGGCAACGCATGCGCATTTTGAACCTGTGGGAGTTCCGGGGCTTGAGCTGAACAGACTGGAGCTGGAATTGCGGGCCAGCAAGCTGACAGCCAGCTTTACCCTCGTAACGGGCACGGCTTCGCGCATTGTGCTGGAATATGACGCGGGGTGCATTGCCAATGCCCAGGCCTTGCTGGATGACCTCGCCAAGAGCATGCAGCGTGCCTGTCAGGGGCTTGCACGCCGCAATCCCCGGCAGGTGCTTGCCGATGCGTGGCGTGAGATTTTGCACCCCGGCAGTTCCAGTGCTGTGCAGGAAGAAAGCGATTTTTTCCGCGATGGCGGCGATTCCATCAAGGCCATACAGATCACGGGTATTCTGCGGCGAAACGGCATAACATGCCTGAGCGCGCCGGATTTTTTGCGCAAATCCCGGTTTATCGACCTTTGCGCCTTGCTTGAAAGCGGCGGTAACACGCCTTCGGCAGCCCTAAATGTGGATTACACGCCCGTTGCCCCCGGTGAGCGCGTTCCCCTGCTGCCTTTTGCACGTCATTTCATGGGGGCGCATCCCCAGCACTGGCAGCAGTTCTTTATGCTTCTGCCGCTGGAAATCCGCTCGGATGTACCAACGGCAACCATTGAAGCCTGGCTGCAAGCCTTGCCAGAGCATCACGAATCTCTGCGCATGGCCTTTGCGCCGGATCACGCCGTGCTACTGGCTGAACCGCAAAAAATACCTCTGCGCTGCCGCAATTTTGCCGACACTATGGAGCAGACAAATCTGCTGCGGGAGGCTGTGGCAGAGATTACGGCTAGTCTGGATGCGGCATGCGGCAAAACCCTTGGGGCCATGCTTGCCTGTCAGGGCCACAGGCGGCTTTTGTTGCTGGTGGGGCATCACCTCGCGCTGGATGCGCTTTCGCTCGAAACCCTGCGGCAGGGCTTGCTGCATTATTGCCGCACCAGCACTATCCAGCGCGAAGCGCACGGCCTTGCCCTGCGCGCTCGCGAGGTTGAACGGCTGCGCGCTGCCGGGGTTTTTCCGTCAGAGGAGCAGCGCGCCTTGTGGCTGTCTGCCAGCGCGGAACCATGCGAACCTTTGCGCGCCCTTTTGTCCCGGAACAGGGGCGAGGGCAGAGACAAGGCCGCCA
>QKDT01000009.1 GCA_003251995.1 Desulfovibrio desulfuricans | reverse complement strand
GCATGGTCAAACGCGCAGAGGCCGATGGTGCCGAAGCCGTTACCGGCGGCGCGCCCGCTGACCGCGATTCCGGCTACTTCTACACGCCCACCCTGCTGCGCAACTGCCGCCAGGATATGGAAATCGTGCGCAATGAAGTTTTTGGCCCCGTGCTGCCCATGATGACCTATCATGATCTGGATGAGGCGCTGGCCCTTGCCAACGACTGCGACTACGGCCTCACATCGTCCATCTACACCAGCAACATCTCCACAGCCATGGAAGCGGTGAACCGCCTCAAGTTTGGCGAAACCTACGTGAACCGTGAAAACTTTGAAGCCATGCAGGGCTTCCATGCCGGTTGGCGCAAATCTGGCATTGGCGGTGCGGACGGCAAGCATGGGCTTATGGAATATCTCCAGACCCATGTGGCCTATATCCAATACTAATCAGACTGCCAGATAGAAATTGGGGATTGATCCCATAAAATGTAAGAGGCCCCTCACTGAGGGGCCTCTTACATTTCTTGTGAATGGAGCGCGTGTTACTTGGTAAACAGAATAAGCGCGACCATCTTGAGATCGGTGGAGCCGGTATTGAGCAGACCGTGGCTTTCGCCATCGTTGCACACGGTTACATCGCCAGCCTTGATGAGGGATTCAACGCCGTTGTCGTTGTACATGCCTTCGCCTTCAAGGATGTAATATATTTCAATTTCGCCGCTGTGCTTGTGGTTGCCCACGGCACAGCCGGGCTTGAGGGTGCCGATGTTGAACAGGCGGCCTTTGTCCGCCAGCCCGTTTTCGTTGACAATCTTGGTAAAATGGACGGCGCCAGGTCCGCCAAAAAGTTCTTTTTCAAAGCATTCCAGAGCGTCTGCGCGATTAATCATGGTGTTCTCCTGTGGTTCAGGCGCGGGTGCGCCGGTTAAAACTGGCAGTGACAGCGCGATCATATGGCGGAAGCCCCGCACTGACATGCCCGCGTCATAACCGGGCATTACTGCGGCGATCATTCACGCGGAAGGCGTCTAGCTGTTTTCGTCGTCTCCGTCATCCGTGGGTGCGGCGGGCGGATTTTTGACATCCGTTTTGCCGTCCTTTGCCGCAGCAGGCAGCACCCTGCGCGGGCGTCGCGGCGCGCGCCGCCGCGGGGCACGCGGTTCTGCCGCGGAGCGCGCAGTCTTGGTGCGCAACGGCAGTTCCTTGATGTTCACATCAAGCTGCGGGAAGGCAATTTCAATATGTTGTTCGCGGAATTGCCGCTCAATTTCCAGGCGGATGTCTGAAGCGGTGGAAAGCGCCACATCATAATCCCGCACCCAGAAACGCAAGCTGAAATCGAGCGTACTGGCCCCAAAATCCGCAAAGACCACACTTGGCGGAGGATATTTGAGCACGTTGCTGTTGGCGTTGGCTGTCGCCAGCAACACTTTCATGACCTGTTCGGCGTTGGAGCCGTAGGCAACCCCAACCAATATCTCCTTGCGCACGGTGCGGCTGTTGCGCGTCCAGTTGATAAGACGGCTGGCCACAAATTCCGAGTTGGGGACGATAATCAGTGCGTTGTCAAAGGTTTCCACCATGGTGGCTCGCACGCTGATTTTGCGCACACGTCCCTGGGTTCCGCCCACATCCACCACATCGCCCGCCTGAAGAGTCCGGCTGAAAATCAGTATCAGACCAGACAGAAAGTTGTTGACGATGGTCTGCATGCCAAAACCGATACCAACGGAAAGACCACCGGCTACCATGGCGAGGTTGCTCAGCTCCATGCCCACGGCACGCAGGGCAAACAGGCCAAAGCAGCACCACAGCGCGTAGGTAAAGGCCGTTTGCATGGGGGGGATGAGCGTGGAGTCTATAGCCAGCCCCTGCTTGGGCAGACGGGCCAGAAAGCGCGAGCCCATGGCAACGGCAGTGCGCGTGAGGTAGAACATGGTGATGATAAGCAGCAGATGCAGGATATTAAACTGCGTAGCGCCCACATTGACGCCCTGCAAAACATAATATTGCAACAGGTACATGCCGCCGGGCAGCGTGCCCACCCATTGTGAAACACCCACAAAGGCCGCCACCAGCACCACTGGCGCGGAAAGCGCCACGGCAAGGTGAGCCAGGGCTGCGCGCACGCCTTCCTGAGGCAGCTTGTCGTTGAGTCTGCTGACCAGGGCCATGCCGCCCATGCAAAGTTGCAGCGCCAGTGAGCAGGAAACAAAGAGCAGGTACAGCACCATGCTGTAGATATGCAATCCTGCCAGGGTCAGCACAAGGCATATCCAAAGCACTATGGGTTCACACTCAAGCACGCTGGTTTCCACGTGCATGGGGCCAAGGTCAAGCTTGGGCCTGCGGTGCTGGCGCACGATGGAAGCTATGACGATACCCAGCCAGATGACCAGCACCAGCGGTTTGGTCAGCGGCAGATAGAGCAGCACATAGGAGCAGAGTGTTGGCTGAATGAGTAGCCAGAACGGGGGCTTTTGGCGAGGAACTTCTGGGTATTTCAGCAGGCGTAAATCCCATGCCAGATGTATCTGTGCAACGATGAGGCACAGGTTGCCCAGGGCAAGGAACAGTCGAAAAAATTCGCCAGTGGCGGACACGGAACTGCCCAGCAGCGCCAGGCCCACACACAGCCAGGGCAGGCTGACGCGGAACACATGCCGCAATGTGCTATCCTTGTCCTGGTCGTGGGCTGCCCAGCGGCGATAGAGCAGCGTGGTAAGCACACCCGTTACAATCAGGCAGAGGATAAAGCGCAGAACAGCCGAGCCCCAGTGTTCCAGGGTGATGGGAATTTCTACCGGAAGGCGCAGAAGCATGCCTCGGATGGAGTTGTGCATCTGGCGGTCAAAGTTGGCCCATGCACTGGGGCTAAGCCAGGGAACAGGCTTTTGCAGGTAGTAGTTTTTCCACAGCACGGGGATCTGGTCTGTGATTTCATCCTGCATTTTTTCCATGCGCTTGATGATCGCCAGGGCCGGGGCCAGCGCAGAATCACACTGCGTCATCACGGCGATGAGGCGTAAGCGTGTGAGCACCAGCTTTTTGGCGTACGCCTGCATTTCCGGGCTCAGACTGCCGTCTTGCAGGTCTTCGGGCATGCTGTCGGCCATATAGGCCACGCGTTCCAGCATCCTCTGGGTTTCAGTGCGCGCAGCCAGAACAGGATCAAGCACCTTGCGCAGGTCAATCACCGTTGTGGTGATGCGCCGGCTGACGGCCTCAACAAGGTTGGGCCAGTTTTTATAAGTATTTAGCAGCACCAGCAGGCGCCGGGCTTCTTCCATGAAGGGCTGCACCTTCTGGCTCAGGTTGGCAGAGCGTTGGGCAAAGGTATCACCCATGGTTTCTGCCTTCTGATTGATTTCGTCGAGCCGGGCTTCTTGTCCGCTCCAGACCATTTCCCACGGATCGCGCAGGGGCAGGTTGTCGGAGAGGGCAGGCTCTTCAGGCGCACCTGGTTTGGCGTCGGATTTGGCATCAGCCTTAGCGTCAGCCTTGCTATTAGACTTGGCATCGGACTTGCCATCAGGCTTGTCGTCCGCCTTGGCGTCGGCCTTGGAACTGGTCTTGGCGTCGGATTTGGCAGCCTCTGGCTTTGCAGAATCAGATTTTGCCGAATCAGACTTGGCGGTATCCTGCTTGGCGGAGGGGGTCGGTTCCGCCGCGATTGCGGCGGGAGAGGCCAGGGCACAGCACAAGGTCAGAAAAAAAGCGATGAGCAACAATTTGGGTGCGTGCATGGAATCCTCAGATTACAGTCGGTTGGTCCTGAAGGTGACTGCCCATCCATACGTCAAGACGTTCTGTTTGAAAAGGGTACGGTCTTTACAAGGGCTCCAGCGGGCGGCATAGTTCGGGCATGAAAAACGGCACCAATACCCCGTCCTTGCCCGGGCAAAACAGGCCCGGCGCAACCCCGGGTTCGCTCCCTGTGGCCTTGCTGCGGCATGAGCAGTACGAAAACCCCGGTTTGAGCAGAGCCGTGGGGGAAGTGCTGGATGCGGCGCGGCTGGCGGAACACAGCCCTCTGCGGCCCGGAGCCCGAGTGCTGGTTAAGCCCAATCTTTTGCTGGCAAAACCCCTCGCCTGTACTTCTCCGCAAGTGGTAGCTGCCGTGTGCGCATGGCTTATGGACCACGGCGCGAAGGTGCGGGTGGCGGATTCGCCGGGCTTTGGGCGCGCTGCTTCTGTGGCGCGGGCCGTGGGGCTTGAAGCGGCATTGCGTCCAATGGGGCTGACGGTGGAAGAAATCGGCCCGGCAGATCCGGTACCTCTGCCCCTCATTGGAGATGCGGCGCAAAAGGCGGGTTTGCAGGCTGGGGGGTCGCGGTTTCATGTGGCGCGGCTGGCGCTGGAGAGTGACCTCATTGTTTCTGTCCCCAGAGTCAAGGCCCATGCCCAGATGCTTGTAACACTGTCTGTCAAAAACTGTTTTGGCTGCGTGCGCGGTCTGCACAAGGCTTTTGCGCATGCCCGCGAGGGGCGCGATCCCCTGTTTTTTGCCGATTGCCTTGCCGCTTTGTGGGCGGTTTTGCCCCCGGTGGCTGCGGTGGCAGATGGCATTTCAGCCATGCACGTTACCGGGCCGAGCAACGGCAGCCCCTTTGCCCTTGGCGTGCTGGGCGCCAGCGCCTCTGCCGTGGCGCTGGACGAAGCGCTGTATGCCGTATTGGGCCTTGCACCGCAGGATGTGCCTTTGGGCGCGGCCCTGAGCCGTCGCAAAGCCTGGGGCAGCGCGCAGGCTGGCGGGCAAGATGGCGTTTGGGCCGAGTTTTCTCTGCTGACTCCTGCGGATTTTGCTTCTGCCGGGTTCCAGTTGCCCAAGGAACTGTCGCACACGTCCTTTCATCCTGCCCGTTTTGTCCATAGTTGTATTCGCCGCATTGTGGCGGCGTTCAGAAAATAGTTGCCAAGGAGCCTGACATGCCCAGAATTTTGCCTGGAGAAACAGATATCTACGCCATCACAGATGCTGGCCTTTCGCTGGGAAGATCGCTTGAAGAAGTTGTTTCTGCCTTGATGGGCGCGGGTGTGCGCATTTTGCAGTACCGCGAAAAAAAGCTGAAAGCCGGGGCCATGCTTGAAGAATGCCGCCTGTTGCGGCGTCTGACCAAGGAGGCCGGGGCCTGCTTTATTGTGAACGACCACATAGACATTGCCATGCTGGTGCATGCGGACGGCGTGCATGTGGGGCAAGAGGATCTGCCCGTGCCCGAAGTGCGCAGCCTTGTGGGATCAGAGATGATTATTGGCCTCTCTACCCACATGCCGGAGCATGCCCGCGAGGCCCGCAACCTTGGGGCGGACTACATCGGCGTGGGGCCCATATTTGCCACCAATACCAAGGAAGACGTGGTAGACCCCGTGGGCTACGAATATCTGGATTGGGTTGCGCGCAATACGGATTTGCCCTTTGTAGCCATTGGGGGCATCAAGCGGCACAACATAGCAGAGGTCGCACGGCACGGCGCGCGCTGCTGCTCGCTGGTCAGCGAACTGGTGGGCGCACCCGATATCCGCACTCGGGTGGAAGATGTGCGCAAGGCCATGCGCGAGGGCATGGTAGGGTAGATCTGGCTGTGTTTAGCGGCCCCCGCAGGCGTATAATGCACAAGGGGCGGCACACGTTTTTGCGTGTACCGCCCCTTGCATTTATGCACGTATAAGATCGTTATTGCAGCGCCTGTCCAACGGCCCTGTGGTAGCCGCGCATGCGGCGACCTTCAAGGCGGGAACGTTGCAACTGCGACTTGATTTCTTTGTGCGCCTTGGTGGCAAGATCCGTAAGCATATCCTGCAAACGGGCCAGTTCTACCAGATGAGTTTTGTACTGATCGGCCTGACTGTCTTCCAACATATGCCATGCCATGCTGGTTACTTCGCCACGCCTTTCAGCAAGCTCAACCGCCTTGTCATATGCGCCGCTCTCAAGTGCCGCCTTTTCCATGCGAGCAAGGTTCAGCGCTTCGTCCAGAAGGCTCACTCCCTGATTCATGCAAGCTCCTGAGGCCTATTGGGCCATGTGTTCGACAACCTGCTTGTGCAGAATCTCGCTGGTGGAGCGCCAATCGTCGCACAGCGGGATGAATTCGTATTCAAGCAGGTCGGCAAGAAGTATCCAGTCTTCGTTTTCCAGTACGTCGCCCATTTCAGAGAGCAGATTGGAAAACTTTTCGGTTTTCTGGGCAAAGTCGGGCAGAGCGCCATCGGTATAGTTGGCGCGCAGTTCGCCCAGCATGCCCATGAAATCGCGGGTCACATCCAGCAGATCCTGAAAAAGTTCCAGGGCGTCTGTATCAGAGGCAGCGCGAAACAGGCGGGCCACCTCGCGCGAGCCATGCGACATCATCTGGGCAACCTTGCCCAATTCGGCAGCCATATCCACTGCGATTTCAGCCACGGGTACGGAGCGCACCTCAATGGACGAAATATCAGCGCAGGCGATGTCTTCAGCCTGGTGGGGATAGATTTCGGAAAACGCTTCGTTGTTTACCAAAACATCCGTCACCACGCGGTTAGCCATTTTGTCTTCAAGCATAAGATCCTTGAGCAGTTCCTCAAGGTTGGCAAAGGCAGAAATACTTTTTTCGCTTTGAGCGCCGTCTACGATTATCATTCCAGCTCCCTCCTCTCCCCACAGGGAAGATTTTACCGTAATGTGTTCTAATCTCGTTTAAGCAAATGGCGTGCCATTATTTAATTTTGCGCGCCAGGCAACGAGATGCGAACCAAGGCGGGCAGTAAGTTCCAGAAGGTCGTTCAGCCGTTCGCCGCGTTCCTGGCGCAGCTCTCGCCAAAATGCGCCCAGTGAGCGTAACTCTGGGCAGGCATCCAGCACCGTTTGCAGCCGTTCGCAATTGCGTAAAAACAGTTGCCCGGCCTTGGGGCTTTTGCCCAGCAGTTGCCCCTGTTGCGTAAGCATCTCAAAAAGTTGTGCTGCTTGTTCCAGCGTTTGTGTCAGGCGCTGTGTAAATTCTGCGGAATACATGCCAACCTGCGCAGCACTTGTTGCAGCATGGTGTGCAGGCTGAGAAATAGTATTTTTCACATGGGGGCTGTCTGCCCCGGCGTTTAAACATTCCGCTGTCGGTGCGGCTGTGCTGCTCAGCTTGTCAAGTATCTGACGCCAGAAATCCCGCTGCTGCGCAAGCCAGATGCTGCGGTCTTCCGCCGCATGTTTTGTAAGGCAACGCACGGTGATAAAGCCGTGGTCGTCTTCTTCTGTAAGCCACACGCGGGCCTCGTGCCCGATGGAATCCGGCTGGGCATCATCAAGCGGCGCGGCGTCCCATCTGCCAGTATCAAGCCACGCCAGCGCAAGCGTGCCCACGCTTTTGGGGCTGATATGCGTCACGCAGGCCAGGTTGTTGGGGCAGGGGCGACCAAAAGGGCATGGATGGCAAGGCAGAGCCGGTTCAAGGCAGCAGCAGCCCGGCAAGTAGGGGCCAGTGTCGCAGGGCTGGGCTGTGGCAAGGAATATGGCAAGGCAGTGTACACCAAGACCTGCAGCCAGGTGCATGGTACCAGTGTCGTTGGTAAGCAGCAGTTGTGAACGGCGCAGAAGGCCAGCCAGTTGTGTAAGGCCGGTTTTGCCCACAGCGTCAACAAATGGGCCTTGGGCCGCCTGAGCGTATGCTTCTGCCAGCGGGCGCTCGGCTGGTGAGCCCAGCAGCACCGGGCAGAGCTTACGCTCTCGCCACAGGCGGTCGCCCACAGAGGCAAAAAAATGTGCGGGCCACTGCCGCCGGGGTTCGCTGGCGCCAAGCTGCATGGCTATAAAGCCGCGTGGTTGCGACGGAGCCGCGGCAAGCAGGGCATCTGCCTCCGCCATGGCTTCCTGTGGCGGATCAGCGAGCCGCAGCCGCGGTTGCAGGGCAAAATGCTGTGGCGTTGGTGGAGCGCCCACCATGCGGAACATGTCCACAACATTAAAAGGTACACTCAGACGGTTGGCGGCACCGCTATTCAGAAATGTGGACCATATGCCCTTGTTTTGTCCAAACCCATGGGCGTCAAGGCAGAAACCGCGGATTGCGGTGTGCTGCCCAGCCAGCAGGCCAGTGAGCAGGCGCGCGGGCAGAGTGGTGGTGAGGTTGACGATGCAATCGGGCGTTGCAACGGCCTTGATTTCGCGGGCAAATTCCAGCAGGCGTGCGGTTGCAACGCGCCAGTCTTTGTCCATATCCGCCATAAGGCGCGCGCCGGGCAGGGGCCAGGTGCGCTCCACATGACGCAGCAGTGGCTGCGCGCTGGAAAAGTTATCCAGACACACCAGATGCACACGCTGCCCCTGTCGGTGCAGATCCTCAATGAGGGGCTGGCATTGCAGCAAATCGCCCAATCGCGTCAGGTTGATGACCAGGGTCGTGCCTGGGCGGCCCTCTGCGGGGCAAGTGGCGTCCATGAACTAACCGCCTATGCCAGAACCGAGGTCTTGCCGCCGCTCAGCATGTTCAGGGCAAGGGCCTTTTCTTGCTTGAAGCGGTTGGCAACGGCAGCCTGAATATTGCTGTCGGAAGACCCGAACTGGCCTACTCGTATATTGTAAACATTATTGATGAGGTTGCGCTCATATGCCGGATCTGTACTCTTGCCGCTCATGGCGTGCGCACGTTCGAAAATACGGGCCGCGCCCGATGGGCCGTGCTGCACGGATGTACTCCAGATGACCTCTCGCATGGCGTTGGAAACCTTGTCGGGATCCAGGCCGATGCGTTGGGATATGGATTCCAGAGCTGGTTGGTAGTGGCTCTGACGTACAAAGGCCTCCTGAAGGTCTTCGAACCGTTCTGGCTGCTCATTGGCAATGGCGCGCCATGTATCTGGCATGGCCCCTCTGCGGCTGCCTGTGTTGCCAGGGCCGGATGCCCGCAACCGTTTGGATATATCTGGCGCTTCAGTATCCAAAAAGTCCAGAAAATCCTTCAGGCTGCCCGCGCGGGACGAGACTTGATACTTGCCGTAAGAGGTGCCGCCGTTGCGGTCGTAGCCCACCGCGGCAACGCCGTCGCTGCCGGATTCAAACTGGGCCGAAAGCTGCCCAAGTTCCGTATCCTCGACTTTGTGCGAGGCCTTGGTGCGGGATGGGGACTGAGATTGCGCCTGCGGGCGCGAATGAACAAAATCGCCCATGCTGAGCCCTTTGAGGCGGTTGTCCATGGCGCTTGTCATGGAGCGCAGGTGCCGTGCCGTGCCCATGCTGCGGGCAAGGTCAAGGGTAGAGTTGCCGCCCGATACGGTCTGCATGAGGCTATCAATAGCCTTGGTCTGCCGCATGTCGGTTTCTGCCTTGCTGAACACCTGTGCGCGGATAAGATCGCTTGGCGATCTCCCTGCCAGCACCATGCCGTGCTGACCCATGTTTCCAACCTGGTTCATGCCGCTGCGCTGGGCATCGGCAGGGCTGGCTTTTTCCGCATTGGTGGTCTGGCCGCTCATGATATTGGCAAACGATGAGGGATTTCCGGCCTGTGTAGGTGCAGTGCGGCGCGGCATCCCTATCTGAGCTTTTTGGGCATCTGATGGGGGGCGGATCAGAAAATTGGAAAGTGCCATGTTCTCCTCCTGCGGGGCTGCTGCCTCCGCGATGAGGAAAAAGCAAGGACAATGCCAAGTATTTATATTGGCGGATAAAACGGCAGGTTATATTTCCTTTCTTGAGTCAGTGCCGGAATACTGACGCTGAAGGAGAGAGCCGATGGGGCAAATGACAAGGGCAGCCGAATTT
>QKDT01000227.1 GCA_003251995.1 Desulfovibrio desulfuricans | reverse complement strand
ACAAGGGCGGTGCAGGTTTTGCCTTCAGTTTCGGCACGCAGAACCGTGGTGTTTTCCACCAGCTCAAAATTGCGCTTGTTCAGGGCGCGCAGCAGCGCGTCGCGCAGCCGCAGACCGCCAACACCCGGAGGGATGGACAGCATTTCCACCACCGGGCAGCCAGCGGCGGCGTTGACCGCCTGCCACACTTCCGGCTCTGCCTTGCTGCCGCACAGGGGCGGTATGAGGATCAGATCGTATTTTCCGGCATGCGGGGCCAGCGCGTCCAGCAGCCAGCGGCGGCTGTGCGGTTTGTCCGCCAGGCGGGCCAGGTCAAGCGCGGAGATGGCGCGGTGCGTATCACCAAAAGGCGAGGGCAGCAAAGCCTGGCTGAACTCTTTGTCAGCCCAGGATTTGTAGCGCTTTAGCTGGCTTACCACCAGCGCAGGGCGGCAATCGCGCAAGCCCTGAACACTGAGAACCAGCACCCGTTTGGCGCTGCCAAGTGCCTCTGTGTGCAGGCTGGCGGGCAGCAGATAGGTGGGTTTGAGCGTACCCATGATGGTGGGCAACTGGGTATTGCGCGGCGTACCCTCGGGCGTGAGGGCGGGGCGCATGGGCCAGTGCTGCCCCTCCATTACATCCGCAAAGAAGTGAAAAGCCGAGCGAACGCTTTCTGCCCCCAACAGACTGTAGGGGTGGTCTTCGGGCAGAAGGGCCAGGCTCTGCCACGGATCAGTGGCAAATCTGCCATCGGCGTAGCCGAGAAAATCCACCGAGCCGCCGCTGATAGCCAGCGACCCCATGCCTGTGGTGAGCAACCGCACGCTGCGGCCCTGATCTGCTGCGGCAAGCGCAGCCACAAGGCCTGCCATGCCGGAGCCGACCACCAGTACGTCAACAATCCTGCTCATGGGCGGCTCCATCAAGATTGAGTGTTCCCGCGTATACTGCGCGGCCAAGTTCCATTTCTCGCGCCTGCATGCCCCACAGGGCAGGGCGCAGTCCGCCCCAGCGCTCTTGCAGGAAGCGCCGTACATTATCGGTAGCAGAAAACTTAAGGGGGATGTCATGCTCTGCAAGCGCGGCAACTGTGCGCAACGAGCAGAACGTGCCCTGGCAGGTACCCATGCCCAGGCGTGTGCGCAGACGGATATCTGTGAGCGAGTGGGTGGCGGTATCGCGCGCCACGCATTCAATTTCTGCCATGCTGACCATTTCGCACTCGCAAAGCAGGGGGTTGGCGTCGGCCTTTTCCGCACGTTCGATCACGGGGGTCAGGTCGTCGCCCATGCGGTCTGCCACCAGTTTGATGCCCTGAATGGGAAAGTACTTGGCGGCGCGGGAAAGCGTGGCCTCGTCCGGATCGGGCACGATGGCTTCTTCAGCGGTGCGGCAGGGGGCGGATATGCCAAGCTTGGCGCAAACCCGGTCTGCGGCGCGTTCGCCCATGAGGCGATAGGTGGTAAGCTTGCCGCCAAATATTGAAACCATACCATCAAGCCCCTGCTCGGCATGGTCCACAACATGGAAATTGCGGCTGGCCTTGCGCCCGGCGGCATTGCCCGGCGTGTAGAGGGGGCGTGTGCCCGCAAAGGCGCGCAAAATACGGTAACTGCGCACATCGGGGAACAGTGGTTCGCCGATTTTGAGCAGGCGCAGCACTTCATCGCTGGTGGGGGTAGTGTCGTCGGGCCTGTCGGTGGGCATGGACGTAGTGCCAAGAATGGTGATGGAGCCGTGCGGCACAAAAATGTCACCATCCGATCCGGGGTGCAGGCGGTTGACCACGCGCGAGGTAAAGCGATGGTTGAACACCACAAGCGTGCCCCGGTCAGGCGAAACCGCCACATCAAGCCCGGCAAGCGCCGCAATGCGGCCCGACCACGAACCAGCGGCGTTGACCACAACCGAACAGGCGATTTCAATGGTTTCGCCCGTATTTTTGTTGATGGCAGTCACGCCGCAGACCTTGCCGTTTTTCTGACAGATGCCGGTTACCTCATGATAGGTGAGCATCTGCCCGCCGTGGCGCTTGGCAGACATGGCATTGTGCAGCACCAGACGGAAGCCGTCCACGCAGGAATCAGGCACGCGAAAAACGCGCTTGACCTCGGGCGACATGTTGGGCTCAAGGCGCAGGGCTTCTTTAACGTCAATTTCAGGGGCGTCGATACCCGCGCGACCGCAGGCCTCAACCCAACGGTCCACATAGGCGGGGTCGTCCTCGGGCGTGAGCGCAAAAAAACCTTCGGTTTGTTCCACGCACTGCCTGCCAATGCGGCGCACGATCATGTTTTCTTCAATACATTCGCGCGCCGATTCGTTATCACCCACGGCATAACGTCCGCCGCTGTGCAGCAGGCCGTGAAAGCGCGAGCTTGTACCGTGGGCCAGGCCGCCCTGTTCGAGCAATATGGCAGGGACGCCGCGCATGCAGAGATCGCGCAGGGTTCCTATGCCTGTTGCGCCGCCGCCGATGACGACAACAGTAGTTTCAAGCATGGTTTCTCCAGTGGAGCAAATTGTCGGAATCGTCCTGTGGCATGCGCCACCTTGAGGCGTGACCCCTGATGCAGCCGTAAGT
>QKDT01000272.1 GCA_003251995.1 Desulfovibrio desulfuricans | reverse complement strand
GGGCGGTGCGCATGCTGCGCGAGGCTGGCGTGGATGTGGAAATCCACGCGCACAACGACTTTGGCATGGCAGTTGCCAACTCCCTCATGGCTGTGAACGCCGGGGCCAGATACGTCAACACAACTTTGTGGGGTATTGGCGAACGGGCGGGCAACTGTGGATTGGCTACTTTTACGGCGGCGGCAGCGCGGCTTGGCAATTCGTCCTGTGCTGTGGATGCGCGCAAGGCCCTTGAGCTTGAACGCCTTGCAGCAACACTCTTGCCACAAAAATCCATGAACGGCTGGGGCAAACATCTGGGCTACAGTTATGGCACTCGCCCCTTTGGTTTGTAGGATCACAACGGCTTTTGCCCTCTGCCTGCGCTACGTCTGCCATTGCAAGGCTGGCAGCCTTCAGACCACCAGCCCGGCTGCGCCTTAACATATGGAGAATACCATGAAATGTGACTGCATTGCTGTGCTGGAGAACACGGAAAATTCTATCACGTCCATAGAAAGCTGTACCCACCTTTCCATCTGGCAACGCGACTGGAGCGCGGGCAAGGGATGGCAAGCCTCTATCCCTGTGCCCTTTTCCCTTGATGGGTGCAACGCCCTTGCCCAGATGCGCGAACGCCTGCGGCAACTGGCCCAGCTCCTGCCAGCAGAATGCACAATCGCCGGGACCAGCATCTCTGGGCTGGCATATAATGAATTGAGCCGCTTGGGCTTTTGCCTGTGCGAACTGGACGCGTTTACTCCCGATATCCTTGATGCGCTTGCCAGCGAAATTCTGGTTTCCGCCCAGGGCGAGGTGGTGGTTCCCACCGCCCCCACGCTTACAGACATACCTGGCGTGTACAGCATCAACCTTATGGAAGTTCAGGCGGCGCACCCCGAAATCACGTCAAAAAAAGCCCTGCGGCCTTTCTTTGCGTCCACGCCCTTTGTGGAGCTTGAGATCATCTGTGGGCATATGCCCCCCTGGCTTGAAGAACATATGCGCCAGCACCACCTGACCTGCGCCCGCACACGGCAGGATGACGGAACAGTTCGCGCCCGCATTTCGCACGCGCTCTGTGGTGAATGCGCGCCCACCGACTGTCAGGAGCCACTACAATGAGTACCGCACTACAATTTGAAACCGTGGCCACACCGTATGGAACAATCGCCAACGTGCATGTTCTTTCTCGCTGGCCCAGCGGCGCAGCGCAGGATTGCCGCCTTCTGGAAGAAGATACCGTGCCCACGCCCCACGGCTGGCTAACGCCGCTTTATGACCCGGAAGACGTGCGCCGCAGCGGCGGCAAGAGTTTTAGCCTGTATCCCAACGGCATGTGGCGCAGCCTTGAGCTGCAAAGCCAGACAGTTGTCAGCACTCCCCTTGGTGATCTGCCCGCAGAATGGCTTGCCTGGCATGAAAACGGCGCTCTCAAGCGTATTTTGCTGCGCAAGGGCAAGCTTAGCGGCTACTGGACAGAGCAGGACGAGCGCAACCTGGCATCGCAGGTAGCCATCTCGCTGCACGGGCAAGACGTGGAGGCCAAGGTTCAAGGATTGCGTTTTTACCCTTCGGGATCTCTTGAAAGTGTTACTTTCTGGCCTGGCGAGGCCCTCCGCCTTGCAACACCGCTCGGAGCCTTGCCGGTCAGGCATGGCTGCGCCTTTTATGAAAACGGGGCCATGCGGAGTTTTGAACCAGCCCGGCCTGTGCAGTTGCCAACCCCCGTCGGGCAGATGACAGCATACGACCCTGCGGCTTCAGCCATCTGCGGCGACATCAACTCACTGAGTTTTTCCGAACACGGCAAGGTTTCTGGCCTTGTTACAGCCGCCTGCACCCTGCGCTGGCATGAAGGCGCAGAACAGCATTGCATGTCGCCACGCATGGAAAAAGATCAGCTCACCATGCTGCGCACCGTTGTTGTCCCTTTGCGTGTGGAATTCATACCCGGGGATATGGTTCTCATGGACGACGGCGTGCAGATCAGGCAGGCCCCCGCGCAGGCCATAACCGTGGGGCCGTTTGTGGCCTTGCCCGACATGCGCAGCACCAACTGACGGGGGCGCATACAATTCAACCGCGCAAGAATAATGCAGCCTCCCGCGCAACATACAGCACTGCAAGCCTTGTTGCAGCGCGGCTTCTTGTACTGTATAGGTCGCAGTGCTAGATTGCCGCAGGAGGCTGCATGGAAGTTCCTTTACTTTATGAAATCGTCATTATTTTTCTTCTTTCCATTTTTGTCACCATTGTCTGTAACAGAATAAAGCTCCCCGCTACTGTGGGATTTCTGCTTACAGGCGTTTTGTGCGGCCCTTCCCTGCTGGGTATTGTCAAAGACAGGCAAGCCATTGACCATGTTGCAGAAATCGGCGTTGCCATGCTGCTGTTCACCATTGGCATGGAACTCTCCGGCGAAGCTCTCAACCGGCTGAAAAGACCGGTTTTTTTGGGTGGCAGCCTTCAAATATTCCTGACAGTTATTGCCGTTGGGGGCATTGCCGTACTATTGCGCCACAACACCTACCAGCAGGGCATCTTATGGGGATGCCTGGTGGCGCTTTCTTCCTCTGCCATTGTGCTGC
>QKDT01000349.1 GCA_003251995.1 Desulfovibrio desulfuricans | reverse complement strand
TTTGCCCGTCATGGTGTCCATGACCTTTGAGCAGGGCGTGAGCCTGACTGGCTCAACACCCGCCATATTTGCCGAAACCATGCAGAACATGGGCGTGGATGTGGTGGGCACCAACTGCAGCCTTGGGCCGGATCAGATGCTGCCCGTGGTGGAAGAGCTGCTCAGCGTCTGCCAATGCCCCGTGATGGCAGAGCCAAACGCCGGTTTGCCCGAATTGCGCGGCAACGAGACGGTGTTTCCCCTTGGGCCGGAAGAATTTGCGCAAAAAACGGCCCCCTTTGCGCACCTTGGCGCGCGCGTGCTCGGCGGTTGCTGCGGCACCACCCCAAAACATCTGGCTGCCCTTGCTCAGGCCCTGCGTGGCATGGACAGGGTTGATCCCCCTTCAGTAACGCGCCAGGGCATATGCCTGACCAACCGTTCGCAGATGGTGCGCATTGCCGGGGGCTACCCGCTGACCATCATTGGCGAGCGCATCAACCCTACGGGCAAAAAAGCCCTTACGCAGGAGCTTCAGGCCGGGGTTTTTGACGTTGCCATGCAGTTTGCCGATGCACAGATTGACGCCGGGGCAACAGTGCTTGACGTTAACGTGGGCGCGCCCATGGTGGACGAAACGCGGCTTTTGCCAGAGCTGGTGCAGCGCCTTGTGGGGCGGCTGCCTTTGCCGCTTTCCATAGATTCCTCCAATGCCGAGGCCATTGCCAATGCCTTGCCGTACTGCCCCGGTTCTTTTTTGGTGAACTCCATCAGCGGCGAAGCAGGGCGCATGGAATTGCTTGGCCCCTTGTGCCGCGATTTTGGCGCGCCCTTTATTCTGCTGCCCCTGCAAGGTGCGCATCTGCCGGAAAAAGCCGCAGAGCGCATCAGCACAGTGGAGAGCCTGATTGAAAAGGCCGAAGGCATGGGGATTTCGCGGCGGCTGATGATGGTGGACATACTGGCATTGGCTGTTTCATCCAGCGCCGACAGCGCGCTCCAGTGCCTTGAAATGACGCGTTGGTGCGCTGCCAACGGTTTGCCCACAACACTTGGGCTTTCCAACCTTTCTTTTGGTTTGCCCGCACGCGAGCTGCTCAACGCCACGTTTCTTTCGCTGGCGGCGGGCGCGGGGCTTACCTCGTGCATTGCCAACCCCTCGGCTCAGCGCCTGCGTGAAGCGGCGGATGCGCTCAAGGTGCTGTGCAAGCACGATGCGCACGCATCTTCATTTATTGCCTCGTATTCCGCCTGGAAGCCTGGCGAAGGCTCTGTTCAGGTGCGGCAGAGCGGCAGCGCGGCTGCCAAAACCCTTGCCGAGGCCGTGCTGAACGGCGACAAGGAGAATGTGCTGCCCCTGCTCACGGTGGAACTTGACGCGGGTGCTGATCCTTTTACTCTGGTTCAGGAAACGCTTATTCCGGCCATTACCGAAGTTGGCGCGCGCTATGAGCGGCGCGAATACTTTTTGCCGCAGCTTATCCGCGCTGCCGAGACCATGCAGACCGCCTTTGCCCATCTTAAGCCTCTGCTTGAGGCCAAACGCGGTGCAGAAGTGCGCCCGGTTGTGGTAATGGCGACGGTTGAAGGTGATATTCACGATATCGGCAAGAATATTGTTTCGCTTTTGCTCGGCAACCATGGCTTTGATGTGGTGGATGCCGGCAAGGATGTTCCGGCAGAGACCATTGTTGCTTGCGCGATTAAGCACAACGCGCGTATCATTGGTTTGTCGGCATTGATGACCACCACCATGGTTCGCATGGAAGACACCATCAAGATTGTCAAAGAACGCGGGCTGCCCATCAAGGTTCTGGTGGGTGGAGCAGCCGTTACGCAGGCTTTTGCCGATGCTATCGGGGCAGATGCGTATTGCGCTGACGCCGTAGGTGCGGTAAAGGCCGCCAAGCAGTTTGTTTAGTAGCGCCCTGGTGCGGTTTTGCTCCTCCTTCAAAACTTCGGGTAAACTATGAAGAAAATTATCCTGGCCTTGTTGCTGTGTCTGGCTTTGCCGTGCTCGGCGCTGGCGGCCTCGTCATCGGTTCCTACCCTGAATTTGGCTGGGCTGACTGATATGCTTGCCAAAAATAAGGGCAAGGTCATCATGCTCAACTTTTTTGCAACCTGGTGCCCCCCGTGCCGTGTTGAAATACCCGAGCTGGTGAGTGTGCGCAAAAAGTATGCGCCAAAAGACGTGCTTATCGTGAGCCTCTCCCTTGATGAAGACGCCAAGGCCGTGCCCCCCTTTGTGGAAAAGATGAAGATGACGTATCCCGTCTACATGGCTGACCGCGAAATCGCCAAGGCCTTCAGGATCTCACAGATTCCGCACAACGCCTTTTACAGCAAGGATGGTCAGCTCATCCTTTCCGAGCCAGGCATGGCTGATGCCGAAATGGTTGAGATGGTCTTTAAAAAGTTGCTGGAACAGAAATAATGGAAAATACCCTTGTGGTGCGCAAAGCCCACATGGACGATGTAAAGTCCATGCATGGGCTTTTGCTGCAATGCGCCCAAAAAGGGCTCTTGCTGCCGCGCGCGCTGATCCACCTTTATGGACACGTACGCAACTTTATGGTTGCCGAAAATGCTGAGGG
>QKDT01000221.1 GCA_003251995.1 Desulfovibrio desulfuricans | reverse complement strand
ATATTTATACCATTCTTCATGAAATCTGTACCTGCTCAAAAAAAATAGATATAGGTATGCCCCCCACATTGGATGAGCCTCATTAACCAGGCCACGGTCAGAACCTATTTTTCTTTTGGGCAACCCCGAGTCACCAAATGCAACGTAGTAGTAATCACCAGGCATGGGAATGGATAGCCGGGCCCGATTTGTGTTATTGCGACGATATTCCCCAGAAGTCCGCAATCCTCGGCATTCCAACAATAAAGGGACGGTCTTTGTTTTTCGGCATGGATGTCGCCGATCAGCAGCTCGCCATGGAAACCCTCATGGATGAATACGGCGAACCGCGCGCTTTTTCAAACGTGATCGGGCATTACATAAGAAAATGCGATGGCGTTCTTTTTTTGCTTGAAATGAGCGGCGAGCCTTTGTTCGATGATGGCTACGGGCTGATGGGATTTAGGGGGGTAGAGCGCATTATTGCAAGTATTGCCTTGTATTCTGCGGGAATCTCCACTGCCATTGATCTGGATACCATCTATGCCACTGCCCCCATTGCCATGTGCGTTGTTGACCGCAATGGCTTGGTTATCTCCGCCAACGCGCATCATGTGCAGCTTTCCGGGCAGTCATTGTTCGACATAAGCGGCACGCACATTTCTTTGCTGCACCCTGAGCTTGAAGAAAAAATCCATAACGATTTTTGCAGTCTTGATGCTGGGGGCCGTGTTTCAGACCATGAGGTAAGCATCGACAGCAGGGATTACGCGCTTTCCATCACGCCGGTTCGCAATGCCTCTGGTGCAATCATCGCGCTTTCGCTCGCTTATTTTGATATAACCGAACGCAAAAGCCTGGAACGTAAACTCAAGGAAGCTAACGAGCGCCTGCGGTATATGTCCATCCACGACCATCTTACCGGTGCGTACAACAGAAGGTTTTTTGATGCCATTTTGCGCAGAGAGGCGGCCCTGTACAAACGCCGTGGCGGCAGCCTTTCTGTGATTCTTATCGATATCGATTTTTTCAAATATTATAATGACAAATATGGGCATATGGCTGGGGATGAATGCCTGGCACGTGTAGCCAAAACCATGAAGGATTCGCTGGAGGACGTGGGTGGCGAGCTGTACCGCTATGGAGGCGAGGAATTTGCCGTGGTGCTGCCGGAGTACGATTGCCAGAGCGCCCAGAGCGTATGTGAATCTCTGCGGGTTGCGGTTCGTGATCTTAAAACACCCCACGCGGGCAGTGAAGCCAAGTATGTGACCATAAGCGCCGGGGTGGCAACGGTGCGGAATAAAATTGAAAAAGCCACTCCATCATATCTTGCTTCCCAAATACTTGAAGCGGCGGATAAGGCCCTTTACGAGGCCAAGAATGCAGGCCGTAACAGGGTAAAGGCCAATACCGTATAAACCTGATAATCTGCCAGACAGCCTTTTTTTGCCGTTCTCATCAGTGGACGGCAGTTTTTTGTGGTGGTACGGCACCTGCCCGCTGTCACCCCGCCTTATTTTTTATCAGGGGCTCCTTTTGCGGGAGCCTTTTTTTTGCTCTGCCCGTGGTGGCAAACGCATGGGCGCGCCAGAAGTTCCTTGACGTGCTGGGTCATAAAGTCCACCAAGGCACGCACCCGCAGCGGTAAACCCTTTTGCACGGGGTAGACCACATGGGCGGGCAACTCGCGCGCCCTCCATTGCGGCAACAGCCGCACCAACCGCCCCGCAGCCAGATCTTCCGTTACCATCCAGCCCGGCAGAGGCGATACCCCAAGCCCCAGCAACGCAGCCTCACGCAAGGCGGTAACCCCCTCTGCCGTCAGCACGGGGTTTACGTGCAGGGTTTGCTCCTCGCCTGATTCCGTAAAAAGGGTGATGTTGCGCGCGCCGCCAAAAACTTCTGTTCCAAGGGTCAGCCAGGGCCAGGCGGCAATGTCGTCTGGCATTTCGGGGAGTTGCCGCCCCTCCAGAAAAGCTGGTGAAGCAACGGGATAGCGGCGAATCATCCCAAGAGGCCTGGCTATGACTGTCTCATCTGCCACATCCCCGGCTACCACGCCCGCGTCGCACCCTTCTTCAAGCATGCGTAGCGGTCTGTTCGAGTAGACAAGGTCAACAGTGATGGCGGGGTTTTGCAGCATAAATTGCGACAAAAACCTGCTCACCACACTTTGTCCAAAGTCGATGGTAGAAAAAAAGCGGATATGACCCATGAGGGCCGTTTGATCCACCCGCAAGCGCCGTTCGCATTCTTCTGCCATGTTCAGCATGGCGCGGGCATCTGCCAGCACCTTTGCTCCCATATCTGTAAGGTGCATGCGGTGGGTATCGCGCCGTAGCAGCACCGTGCCGCATTCAGTCTCAATCTGTGCCAGTTGGCGGCTGAGGGTCGGTTGAGTAACGCCCATATTGCGGGCCGCCGCCGAGATGCTGCCGCTATCGGCAATGCTCACAAAGCTGCGCAGAAGCGCGAGGTTTGAAAATATCGTCATACGTAACTCGTATAACTAATATGAGTGGTATGCGTCTACCAATTATCCCGCGCAACAAGCATGGTGCTTTCAACAGAGCAAACCAACGGAGGCACCCATG
>QKDT01000290.1 GCA_003251995.1 Desulfovibrio desulfuricans | reverse complement strand
GTAAAGTATGCACTTTTAGTACATATACTTACTTTTAGGAGAGTGTGGATGGATACTGAGTGTTGTCTTACGACCGGCATAGCCGTGCAGGATACGGATTTTGGCTACACACTTTCGCTTATCGGCGGCAAGTACAAGATGATCATTCTCTACTGGCTGGCAGACAAGGGAACCATGCGCCATAACGAACTCAAGCGCGCCATTGGCACAATTTCCTTTAAAACACTGAGTATCATGCTTAAGGAATTGCAGGCCGACGGATTGATTACGCGCAAGGAATATCCACAGGTTCCCCCCAAGGTAGAATATAGCCTGTCTGAGCGGGGCAACTCGCTTATCCCCGTTCTTAACGCCATGTGCGAATGGGGTGGAAAAAACAGATTGCTGTAGCTGTTAAACTGACGGTAGCTCAAGTAACGAATGCAGATCCGCCATAACGGGCACGTTAAATACGACCATTTCCAACAGCAGCAAGTTCAAAAGCCCCCAAAACTGCCCGGATAAAGATATTCCTGTCGGACCATCGACGCCAAATTGGTCTGCATGTCAACAAAATTGCATTGAACGTGATTCACAGAGCCAAAAAATGATCAACGCAAAAAGGGCTTACGGTGGTTACCGTAAGCCCTTGATCTTGCTGGTCGGGATGGCGCGATTTGAACGCGCGGCCTCAGCGTCCCGAACGCTGCGCTCTAGCCAAGCTGAGCCACATCCCGTTGAGAAAGGGAACATAAGTGAGACTGAGCACTTTGGCAAGTGATTTTTTATTTGTAAAAAAATAATGCCTGACGTAGCATACAAAAAATAGAGAGATAATTCGTTGGAGTGAGTTTATATATGATTCGTGTCCTTGTGGTTGATGACTCAACCTTTATGCGTAACACCATTACTTCTCTTCTGGAGCAAGATTCAGAAATCAAGGTTGTGGGCGCGGCCCGTAACGGACAGGAAGCCTTGCAAAAAGCTGAAGAGCTGGATCCTGACGTAATGACCCTTGATGTGGAAATGCCCCGGCTTGATGGTCTGGGTGTTTTGCAGCAGTTGATGAAAAAGAATCCGCTTCCCGTATTAATGGTTAGTTCGTTAACGCAGGCTGGCGCAGAAAGCACGCTGAAGGCATTGGAATACGGCGCTCTTGATTTTATTCCTAAAAACATCAGTAGCGACTACGAATGTTTTGGTGCAGAATTGCAACGTAAAGTTCGGGCAATTGCACGACGTAAAACCATCATCAAGCTCAAATACAGACGCATCAATCAAATTCAGGTTCCTGTTCCGCGCTCTCAGCCTTCTCAGCCGCTGGATTACGTGCAAACGCCCTGCACCGGGCCGCGAGATTTGGTTGTAATCGGCGTGTCCACTGGCGGGCCGCCAGTGGTGCAAAAAATTCTTTCGGCGCTTCCTGCTGATTTACCTGCCTGCCTGCTTATTGCCCAGCATATGCCGGCAGCGTTTACCAACCCTTTTGCCAAGCGCCTTGACAGTGTTTGCCAGATAGGCGTTTCTGAAGCTCAGGACGGCGACAAGTTTAAAACTGGGCATGCGTATATTTGCCCTGGGGGCAAGCACTTGGGAATTCGCATGCGCGGCCCGCTGCCAGAGATTTTTGTTTCAGAAGAACCGCGCGATGCCCTTTACAAACCTTCGGCAAACGTGCTTTTTGAAACTGCGGGCAAAGCTATGGGAAGACGCACACTTGGCGTAATTCTCACAGGCATGGGCTCAGATGGATGCGAAGGCGCCAAGGTTCTTAAAGAAAAAGCCGGCTGCATCATTGCGCAAAATGAGGCCTCCTGTGTAGTTTATGGCATGCCAAAGGCGATTGTGGACAACAAGCTTGCCAACCTCATTCTCGATGTGGACGATATTGCCAACGCTATCATTACAACGGTCAGAGGCTGACCTCATCGTAGCAGGACATGACTATGAACATGGAAAATCCACAGCACACAGCAATTCTTGAAGCCCTGAAGTCGGGTGAAAATGACGCGATCCGCGACGCGGCATTCAGCGCTGGCGATCAGGGCCTGCAGGATGCCGTTCCCATGCTCTGCGAACACATCAAAAGCCCGAGTGTGGGCGTTCAGGAAGCAGCGGAATACGCCCTGCGCAAAATCCGCGGGGCGCAGGTGGTCATTGCCCTGCTGCCGCTTTTGCGTAGCGACGAAGCTCCGGTGCGCAACGTGGCCATGGATATTTTACGCGAGATCGGCTCGGACAGCATTGAGAGCATCCAGCCATATTTGCAAAACGACGATGTAGACCTGCGCATATTCATAACAGACATTCTGGGATACTGCCGCACGCATCAGGCCTGTTTGCTGCTTTGCCGCGCGTTGCTCAAAGACCCTGAGGTAAACGTGCGCTACCAGGCCGCTGTGAGCCTTGGCACTCTTGCCTATCCTGAAGCTGTCAATTCCCTGTGCCAGGCCATGCACGATGAAGAATGGGTGCAGTTTGCCGTTGTAGAAGCCCTTGCAAAAATCAAGGATTACTCTGCCGCCAGCGCCCTGGTAAAACTGCTTGGTCAGGCCTCGCCCCTTGTCAGCTCTGCCATTGTGGATGCCCTTGGCGACA
>QKDT01000340.1 GCA_003251995.1 Desulfovibrio desulfuricans | reverse complement strand
TAAAAGGCGTTGATGACCTTACGTTTCATCTCATCGTCAAAATAGATGATGACGTTACGGCAGAAGACAATCTGCGATTTTTCAACGCGTTTGAGCTGGTCTCTGTCGTTAAGATTGATAGGCCCAAAGGAAATGAGCGCCTTCAATTCAGGTTTGACCTTGTACTGCGTGTCTTCCTTGATGAAGTAGGCGTCCACAATCTCTTTGGGCGTAGTGCGCAGGGCGTAGTCGTTGTAAACGCCCCGCCGCGCAGCAGCCAGTACGGCCTCAGAAAGGTCGTTGGCGGTGATCTTTATGTCCCAACTGGAGAGTTCGCTTTTCAGCACTTCGCACAGAATTATGGCAAGCGTGTACGGCTCCTCACCTGTCGAACAGCCAGCAGACCAGATGCGCAGCTTTTTACGGCCTGCCTTGCGGCACTGGTCGAGAATGTCGGGGAGCACGCTTTTTTGAAAAACTTCAAGTTGCGGCGGGTTGCGGAAAAAGCTTGTTTCGTTGGTTGTGACCACCTCAAAAAGCTTTGTAAGCTCAGCCCGCCGGTTGGAGTCAAATCGCAAAAAGTTGTAGTAGTCGCTGTAACTTTTGAGGTTCAGCTCCTTGATGCGGTTTGAAAGCCTGTTCTCCACAAGGTATTTTCTGTTTTCTGCAATGAAAATACCGCATTGTTGGTAGATAAAATCACGGAGCTGCAGAAATTCTTCGTCAGAAATCTGCAAATCTTTGCGGAATGGCGAGGTGGAGCGAGAGCTATCTGCCGTTTGCGTGGGCGAGCGAAAAGCCGCCGTGGGAGTAAGCGGCGATCTCAGGGCATTGGTGGTTGGCGCAGGTTGCGCGGGCCGGGTATTCCCAAGACTGCCAATGCCGGATGTGGGGCTGGTTGTGCGGGGGGGCAGTGTTGACCCCAACGGGGGCCTGGCTGCCTGGCCCAAACCTGCAGGGCTTTGTGCAGTCTGCCCCAGTGGCGGGCGAGTCGCCGCGCCAGAAAGCCCAGCGCTCGTTTGCCCAAGAGGCGGGCGGGTCGCCGCGCCAGAAAGCCCTGCGCCAGTTTGTCCCAATCCAGTCTGCCCAAGAGGCGGGCGGGTCGCAGCGGGAGTCGCGGGTGTAGTAAGCCCACTACCAGGTGTTGCTGCGCCTCCCAACCCTGCGCCAGTGGCTGGGGTGGCAGAAACGCGCGGGGTGGCGCCAGCCAAAGCTCCTCCTGTGGGTTGCGTCGGGCTGGCAGGAGTAGGCGTGGTCGTTCGGAATGGCGATGCAGGTGCTGGTGTAGCAGGCCTTGCAGCCGGTGCGGCTGGCGCTGCACCGGGCGCTGGCGTTGCGCCAAACCGCGGATGTTGCTCTGCCGGAGTTGCGGCACCGCCAGCAGGCGAGGCATTGCCGCTATTCTTGGTAGAGCCGAGCGGGCTTTTGGGAAATAACGTAGGGGGCTGAGACATACCTACTCCTGTTCGGCCTGGATCGTTGCCACCGCTTCTTCCGCAGCATGCTGGATTTCTGGATCCTCATGATTCATCATGCCCAGCAATACGGTGAAGGCCACATTACCGCCGATCTTACCAAGAGCCTCAATGATTTTGAGGGTCACCATGGGGCTTGAACTCTCAAGCATCTGCGCCAGTTGCGGAACGGCATCGGCAACTTTGTGCATGCCAAGCGCGTCGATGGCGCGTATGCGAACCCAGTCGTTGTCGTCATCAAGCCCATTGAGAATATAAGGCAGCACCGTCGAGGAACCGATCTGCCCAAGCAGATCAATCACCGCAAGGCGAACATCCTTATCTTCATCCTCAAGGCGGGGCAGCAGCAGTGAGAGATACTGCTCGGCCTGTTCGCCAAGATTCATAAAGGATTCTACCGCTACCTGACGTGTGCGGGGTGATTCATCTTCAAGCGCCGCCGTGATTTCAGGCAAGTTTTCCAAAATGCTGTAGCGACCAAGTGCGTACACCGCCATCATGCGTTGCATGGGGTCTTCGCTTTTGGCGCGTTCTTTAAACCGTTCGTTCAGCTTGGCGCTGTGCAAGTTGATGCAGGCTTCGAGCGCCATTTCCTTAACATCCACATAGCGGTGATCCAGTTGCTCAAAAACAAGATCTTCCACATCGGGGCAGGTGGGCTGGTTGCCAAAGAAGACAAGCGCGCTTTTCAGCACTTCTGCGTCTTCTGAATCATTCATAATCGTAATAAAGAAGGGAGAGTCGATACAATCGCCAAGCTGGGCCAGTTCTGCCGCTGCCATACGTTGCAGCTCAGGGCTGACATCCCAAAAGATATTTTTGAGATCGGGTACGCAACGGTTATCTGCCATAATATGACAGGCTTCCATTGCCAGGATAACACGGGGTTCATTTCCGCTACTCAAGGCTTCGCGCACAGAATCATTGTAGCCAATGGCGGCAATGGCCTTTATGGCGGCTTCATAAAGCTCGTCCTCCCGTTCCCGGTCGAGGGTGGCGGCCTTATTAATGATAGCCTCGGTGCAGCCATCGGAACCAATGGCGCTCAAGCCTTGCAGCGAGGCCAAAAGAACGTCTTCATCGTTGTCTGCCAGGGCATCAAGCAGGTAGGAGCGCAGTCGCTCCTGC
>QKDT01000046.1 GCA_003251995.1 Desulfovibrio desulfuricans | reverse complement strand
TCTGCAACGCAGGCAGAAACGGCCCGTGGTAACATTCTCGTGGGCGCGTACCGTCTTTCAGCGCTCACGGGCAACATGCTGCCGGAAATGTCCATCAATACCGGCCCGCTTGGGCAAAGTGCGCCCAAAGAGCCTGGGGACCCCCGCGAGGAATTCGCTCCCGGCTGGTTTAATTAATATCCCTTTCTGCATGCCCCTGTTTCTGAAACAGGGGCATGCAGTGCTTTTTAACGGCGCATACCTATATTCATTGAACCACCCGTCTGCTTGCCCATTCGGCGTGCTTTGCCGACCCACCTGAAAACCAACGGGCGGCATGAGCAATTATGCTGGCCTTGCTAAATGATAACGAAATGATGATGTCGATTTTTCCACATCAGCATCAATGGAATTTGCATGGATACTATTTCCACAGGTTCAGACGAAAAGACACAGTGCACAGCATGTGAACAGCAAGCCGGAATCCGCAGTAATCCGCCGGAATCCGCCCAAAAAATAAATACCGTTTCCGAACAGAACCCCGGCGGGGCAGGGCCCTCTACCCAGCGACCACCAGTTTTGCCGAATATGGGACCGCTGCGCCCTTCAGATGTGGACTTTATGCCCGGTCTGCTGCGCTGCCTCTCGGTTTTGCTGCGGTTGCGCGGGCGTTCGGTTTCTCCCCAGGTGCTTATGGCGGGGCTTTCGGGCAGCAAGGTAACGCCCCAGGCCTGCCTGCGGGCGGCCCGCAAGGCAGGGTTGGCTGGGCGCATTGCCTATCGTCCAGAGATCGGCAATATCCCTGGCCTTGTGCTGCCCTGCATTCTGCTGCTCACCCATGACCGCTCGTGCGTACTCACCGCGCTTGACGGCGACATGGCTGAGGTGATTTTTCCCGAGACAAGCGAAAGCACCCAACTGGTGCCCATTGAAGCCCTGACAGAAGAGTATTCTGGTTATGCCTTGTTTGCCGCTGTTGAGGCGGCACCGGACGACAGATCCGAACGCCTCAGCATAGCCCGTGGCAAACGCTGGTTTTGGGACGTATTGCGGTATTATGCCCCCATATACAGGCATGTGGCCCTGGCAAGCGTGGTGATCAACCTCATTGCCGTGGGCAGCCCATTGTTTGTTATGAACGTCTATGACCGCGTTGTCCCCAACAACGCCATTGAAACCTTGTGGGTGCTGGCAAGCGGTATCTGCATTATCTATCTTTTCAACTTTTTGCTTTCGGCTCTGCGCACGCATTTTGTGGATGTGGCAGGCCGCAATGCGGATATTGTGCTTTCCAGCTCATTGGTGGAAAAGGTGCTTTCCATGCGCCTTGACTCCAAGCCGGAGTCTACGGGGGCGCTGGTAAATAACCTGCCCGAATTTGAGCAGTTGCGCGACTTTTTCAGTTCTTCAAGTTTGCTTGCCTGCATAGACCTGCCGTTTTTGGTGATCTTTTTGCTACTGACGGCCTTTATTGGCGGGCCCATGGTTCTGCTTTCTCTTGGGGCCATGCCCATCATGCTTGGCGTGGGGCTGTTGCTTCAGCATCGGTCTCGCATCAGCGCCGAGGCCAGCTATAAGCAGAATATGCAAAAGAATGCCTTGCTGGTCGAAATTGTTGGTGGCCTTGAAACGCTCAAATCGTGCATGGCAGAAAGCCGCATGCAGAAGCTGTGGGAATCTGTGGTGGGCCTTTCTGCCAAATCCAACAGCGAATCACGCAGATACAATAATCTTGCTGTCACTTCCTCCATGCTCATCACCCAACTGGTTACTGTGGCCATGGTGGTATGGGGCGTGTACCGCATATCTGACGGTCTCATGACCATGGGCGCGCTCATCGGCTGCAACATCCTGGTGGGGCGCACCATGGCCCCTCTGCTCCAGATGGCCTCGCTGCTTACCCGTATGCAGAACTCACATGTGGCGCTTAAGGCGCTGGATATGCTGATGATGCTGCCCTCGGAAAACCAGGCGGAAAAAACCTGCATGGATTTTGGCATGCTGCGGCCCTCTTTTGCCCTGGAAGGCGTTTCCTTTGCCTACCCACGGCAAGAGCGGCTGGCGCTTGAGCATGTTTCGGTGCGCATTGAGCCTGGCGAACGCGTGGGCATTATCGGCCCCATGGGATCTGGCAAAAGCACGTTGTCAAAGCTGCTTATCGGTCTTTACCAGCCGAAAGAAGGCGCGGTGAAGTTTGGCGACGTTGATATAAGGCAGATTCCCAGTATGGAGCTGCGCAGCCGCGTGGGCGTGCTGCCGCAGGACGTGGTGCTGTTTTACGGCAGCATCCGCGACAATATCGCTTTGGGCGACCCCACCATCAATGACCATCTGATTCTGCGCGCAGCCTCTCTGGCTGGCGTAACAGACTTTTTGCGCAACAACCCTGCTGGCTTTGCCTCCCAGGTGGGAGAGCAGGGCAAGGCGCTCTCAGGTGGGCAGCGTCAGGCCGTTGCCCTGGCCCGGGCGCTGGTGCGCGATCCTGAGGTGCTTATTCTGGACGAGCCCACCAGCAATATGGATACGGATTCTGAAATGCTGCTGCAAAAAAGACTGCAATCGGTCATTGGCGGGCGCACGCTTGTTCTTGTGACCCATCGGCTCTCCATGCTGCGCATC
>QKDT01000079.1 GCA_003251995.1 Desulfovibrio desulfuricans | reverse complement strand
GAAATGCCCAAGGCAAAAAGCAACAGCATTATGGCGGGGGTAACGCAACGGGTTAACCAGGTAATCCATGGCTGACCGCGCAGCAGAAAGCCGATGGCAATGCCAAGAAATGTGAGTCCAAGCGCGATGAACATGGAAAAAAAATCTCCTTGCAGACGCCTGTGGGCGGCATTGTAAGGGCAGGCCGGAACTGCGCGGCACAGTGTGCGCGAACCCGGCTGAAACAGGCCAGGAATAATGGCCTAGCGCAAAATATGGCGCAGGGCTTCGCGCAGCAGGGCCAGCATGGAGGCATAGCGCTGGTCAAACTGAAGCAAATTGTCCACGTCCCAAAGAACCCAAACCAGTTTGCCCCTGTGGCGGATTTGCTGCGGTGGGCGTAGCCCGCCGGGCAGCGCAACCGCATTGGCTGCCGCCGACCCCATGACAACCACGCCCCTTGCCCGCAACTGCGATGCGCCAGACCAGAAAACATCGGCATTCGCAGCAAAGCCATTCTCAGCTATGGGCTGCTCCGTGCCGGGCAATGCATCTGGATCAGGCGGCAGACACGAAGGCCAGAATGTATGTGTGCCCGCGGGATGACCAAGATCGTGCAGTAGGCGTTGTAAAAACTGACGGCGTTCCAATCGGCCCGGAGTTTGCGGGTCGCAAAGGTCGGGGCCAAGATTCCAGTATGTCCATAGTATTGGGCCGGGCCGTGTCTGTTCCAGGCGTGCCTGCCAGGGCGAGGGCCAGACATGGGGCGGCAACGGCAGCCATGCAGCGCCCTTGCCTGCCTCAGCGCCTGAGGCGGCCTCGGTTCGGGCCTGAGACGGTTTGTGGTCGTCGGCATTTCGGGCTGGTCCCGCGGCCCTTCTGGCAGACGGAGAAGCATCCGGGCCAGCGTTAATGGCGGGCCGCCGTTGGGGCTGCGCTCCCGTGTTTGCCGTAGGGCTTGCGGTGCGAGAGCCCTGAGCCTGTGCGCTTTGCTGCCAGGGTTGGCGTTCGCGTGTTGGCTGGGCAGCTCTGACCTGGGCGTGGTTGTTGCCGGATACAGCCAACGATGCCTCCTTTTGAGGGGAGGCAAAGGCATCGTACCCTTCGGGCATGAGCAGGGTGGTAAGCCCTTGGCGCTGCCAGAGCGCGCTGACGGGGTTTACGAGCGCAAAAGCCATGAACACAGTTCCCAGGCCACATCGGCCTTGCTTTGGTTGGGCCAGATTTCCTCATGTCCGCTGGCATCCACCACCGCCATGGAATTGGTGGCGGTGCCAAAGCCGCTGTCCGTGGCGTTGACGCGGTTGGCAGCCAGCACATCGGCCTTTTTGCCTTGCAACTTGGCGTGGGCCAGCGGCAGCAAAGCCTGCATGTCTGCGGCGGTTTCTGCGGCAAAGCCAAGCACCTTCTGACCTGGTTTGCGCCCGGTGGAAAGTGTGCGCAAAATATCGGGGTTGGGCGTGAACGCCACGGTGAGCCCCTGCGGCGCATCCACTTTTTTGAATTTGCGCGGGCCAAAGGGCTGGGGCGAAAAATCCGCCACCGCTGCGGTAAACATGCCCATATCCATGTGGGGCCAAAGGTCTGTGGCGGCCTCAAACATGTCGTGCGCGCTCACAACGTCGTGCCGCACAATTTCTCGCGGCAGGCGCGTGCGTACTCCGGGGCCGCAAACCACCGTGACCTCCGCACCGCGCAGCCACGCGGCAACAGCCAGGGCTGCGCCCATGAGGCCGCTGGATGGGTTGGACCAAAAGCGCACGCCGTCCCAGGCCTCACGCGTTGGGCCAAGTGTGACCATAACGCGTTTGCCCGTCATGTCTTGCGGCGATAATGCGCGCAGAGCGGCAAGAAAAATATCGTGCAGGGGCGCAAGGCGGCCCTCGCCCTGCTCGCCGCAGGCCGTGCCGCCGCAGGCCGGGGTCACTATACGCGCCCCACGTTGCCGCAAAAGATCAATATTTGCCTGAGTTGCCGGGTTGGCCCACATGCGCGGGTTCATGGCTGGGGCGATAACCAGCGGCCCGTCAAAGGCCAGGGCCTGCGCCGCAAGCATGTCGCCTGCTGCGCCGTGCGCCAGGCGAAAAAGAGCATCAGCCGAAGCAGGGGCTACAACCATGGCCTGAGCGTGTTGGCCCGGCTCAAGGTGCGAAAAAACATCTTGCCCTGTTGAAAACATGTCTTCATATACAGGGGCCGCGCCCAGCGATTCAAAAAGCAGGGGAGCCACAAAACGGCGCGCACCCGGCGTAAGCGTTGCAGAAACGTGAATGCCCATGCCCGTCCAGGCGCGCAGCAGGTCAGCAGCCTTGTAGCAGGCCACAGAACCGCACACCCCAAGGTGCAGACGTTTGCGCTCGTAGCGGGTGCTTTTGTCAAAGGGAGTATTCAGACCGCTTTTGCTTTCGCTCATAGGTTTCGCTCCTGCAAGCCGCCCTTGTTGCCGCTGTTGCCGCTGTTGCCACCCCAGCTTTCGGTAAACCCGGGTTTGGGGCTGGAATTCATGCCCCCGCTGCTGCCACCGCTGCTTTCAGTGTAGCCGGACGAACTGCCGCCGCCACTGCCGCTGTTACTGCCGCCGTAGCCGCTGGCCCCCGTGTTTTCCTGCATGGGCAAGGTTGCGCCATCGGGCATGCGATCGGCAACCCAGATGGCAAGCACTGTGCCCACGGTTTCCCGCTCAATGGTGAGCGTGGCGATTGCGGCACCGCGTTCATACACGTACACGCTGCGTATGCCCTTGCGTTGGGCCATGCGCAATTGCCAGCCCTGACCTTTTAACCCGTTGTACATGATCTGGGCGGCAAACCCCATGTCGGCGTCACCGCGAAATATTTCAAGCCCCTGCGCGCCGCTGGCCCCCGTGGTCTGGTAGCCGTGGGTAGGGAATCGCTGCATGCCAGCAGGGATGGAAACACCTAAAAGTTGACTTGTTCCTGTATCAACGCCGCCCGTAAGGGGGTCATTGGTAAAGGGATTGCTGATTTCCAGTGTAGAACAACCCGCCATCAAAGCGGCAAGCAGGGTGACTGCAAGGATGACAAGCGGGCGTCGCATGGCTATAATCTCCTCCTTCCGGCGTGGAATGCTCCGGAAACAACCCAAGTACACTAGCCCCTCCGCCGCATGCTGACAAGCCCGCAGCGTGAGAGGTTCATTAACGAGGCCCACGTATCATGCCCACTGAGGAAGCGGATTTTTTTCTCGAAAGTTATAATTTTGCATTGCCTGAATCACAGATAGCCCAGTTTCCGCCTGAAGAGCGCGGGACTTCCCGGCTGCTGGTAATGCCGCGTCAAGGCGCACTGAATCTTGAACACCATCAGTTTAGTGATCTGCCCGCTTGCCTGCCCGAGGGCGCGCTGCTGGTAGCCAATAATTCCCGCGTATTGCAGGCGCGTCTGCTGGGAACACGCTCCACCGGCGGCAAGGTGGAGTTTTTGCTACTCACGCCCCTGCCGTTGGTGCTTGAAAGGGCGCGGGCCGACAAACTTGGCGGCTCCAGCGCGGAAGTCGAGGGGCTCATACGTTCCGGCGGCAGTATCCGCGATGGCGAAAAGCTGGATTTTGGCGCGGGCATCAGCGTGACCGTGCTGGAATCGGGCGAATTTGGTCACCGGCGTGTGCGCCTGGCCTGGGATGGCGACCTTTCCAAGGCCTTTGCCGCCACCGGGCACATTCCCCTGCCGCCCTATATCAAGCGGACAGACGCGGAAGAAGACCTGAGCCGCTACCAGACCATCTATTCCCGCGAGGACAAGACGGGTTCTGTAGCCGCGCCCACTGCTGGTTTGCACTTTACCCCTGAAATGCGCCAAACCCTGCTTGCCAAGGGCTTTCAGTGGGCAGACGTAACCCTGTATGTCGGGTACGGAACCTTCAGCCCTGTGCGCAGCACGGACATTCGTGGTCACCGCATGCACAGGGAGTATGTGGAAATGCCCGAGGCAACGGCCCTTGCCATTGCCGAGGCCAAGCGCGAGGGGCGGCCCGTAATCGCCGTTGGCACCACCAGCCTGCGTTCCATGGAAGGCGTGGCGGAGCTGTGCGGCAGAGTGCAGCCCTTTACTGGCTGGACAGACATCTTTTTGTATCCCGGCAGACCCTTCCGTGTGGTTGACGGCCTGCTGACAAACTTTCATCTGCCTGAATCTTCCCTGATCATGCTGGTTTCTGCCCTGGCAGGGCGCAAGCGTGTGCTTGATGCCTACGCCGAGGCCGTGAGCAGGGGGTATCGGTTCTTCTCATATGGCGATGCCATGCTTATTCGCTGAGTGCTTAATGATGCGGGTGTGGAATCCCAAGGAGCTGAAATGTCGAGAGTTGTATTTATGGAAGAGCGCTGCAAAGGCTGCCGCCTGTGTGTGGAAGTCTGCCCGGTGCACATCCTGAAGCCTTCGGGCCGGTTTAACCGACACGGTTATGAAGTAATGGAAATGGAAGGCCAATGTACTGGCTGCGCTTCGTGTGCGGTCATGTGCCCCGACGTGGCAATACGTGTTTTTAAAAGCGCGAAAACCAAGGGGGGCGAAGCATGAGCGCCACTACAGAACGTGTCCTCATCAAGGGCAACGAGGGCGTGGCCTTTGGTGCCATAGATGCGGGTTGCCGCTGTTATTTCGGCTATCCCATCACCCCCCAAAACGAAGTGCCGGAAGCGCTTTCCTCCTTGCTGCCTGAAAACGGCGGGCAGTTTGTGCAGGCAGAAAGCGAAGTCGGCGCCATCAACATGCTGTTGGGTGCTGCCGCCAGCGGCATCCCCTCGCTCACATCTTCCTCCAGTTGCGGCATTTCGCTCATGCAGGAAGGCATTTCTTACATGGCTGGCAGCCAGATCCCCGGCGTCATCGTCAACATGCAGCGCGGCGGCCCTGGCCTTGGCGATATCGGCCCCTCGCAGGGCGATTATTTTCAGGCCGTCAAGGGTGGCGGACACGGCGACCACCGTAACCTGGTGCTGGCTCCCTCCACCGCGCAAGAATGCTACGACTTCATGTTCAGGGCTTTTGCCCTGGCGTTCAAATATGCCAACCCGGTCATGGTGCTGGGCGACGCCATTGTGGGCCAGATCAAGGAGCCAGTGCGCCGCGTGCCCCCCAAGGACGCCGTATCCGCCCAGGATCTTGCCGCCCTTGCTGCGCCCTGGCGCATGGAAGGCTACGGTCGCCGTGGCCCCGGTGCCGCGCCGCGTTTGCTCAAGTCGGTTTATCTGGCGGAAGGCGCGCTGGCTGAGCGTAACCAGATGCTCATGCGCAAGTACGAATCCATGAAGGCCGACATCGCCTTTGAATGTGTGGATACCGACGATGCAGAACTGATCGTGGTGGCCTTTGGCTCCATTGCCCGCATTGCCCGCAGCGCCATACGTCAGTTGCGCGCCCAGGGGCACAAGATCGGCCTGTTCCGGCCCATAACCCTGTTTCCCTTCCCCGATGAAGCCCTGCGCGCCCTTGCGCCCGGTCGGCGTTTTCTGGTTATGGAGCAGAACGCGGGGCAGATGGTGGAAGATGTCCGCCTGGCCCTCTTTGGTCTGCCGGGTGTTTCCCCCGCATCCGTACTGTGGCACGGCGTTATGCCGGGGCTGTTCATCGGTGCCGATGCACTGCGCGAACCCATGCTACAGGCCATCAAGGAGAAATAATCATGCAAGCTCAGGAACTGGACGCATTGCGTCCCGCCGAGGGCGAAAGCCTGGTTTTTGATACCAACCCCGTGCTCAATGAGCGCCCCACCCACTATTGCCCCGGCTGCCATCACGGCATTGCCCACAGGCTGGTGAGCGAGGTGCTGCACGAACTTGGCGTGGCTGAGCGCACCATCTTGGTTGCCTCGGTGGGCTGCGCCACCTTTACCTACGATTACTTTAACGTGGACGGGCTCGAAGCTCCCCACGGGCGTGCCTGCGCCGTTGCCACCGGCGTGCGCCGCGCGCGCCCCGATGCCGTGGTGTTTACCTATCAGGGCGATGGCGACATGGCTGCCATTGGTATGGCTGAATCCATGCACGCCGCCAACCGTGGCGAAAAAATTACCGGCATCTTCATCAACAATACCGTGTACGGCATGACCGGCGGGCAGATGGCCCCCACCACGCTTGTGGGGCAAAAGACCACCACTTCGCGGGCGGGACGTTCCATCAGCAACGAAGGCGGCCCCATCCGTATGGCGGAGATCATGGCTCAACTGGACGGCGTGGCTTATTCCGCCCGCTGCTCGCTGGATTCGGTCAAAAATGTGCGTGCAGCCAAAAAAGCCATGCGCAAGGCCTTTGAAGTACAGTTGCAGGGCCTTGGCTTTGGATTTATCGAGCTGCTTTCCGGCTGCCCCACCAACTGGCATCTGGATCCCATCGCCGCCAACAAGCGGATTGCCGAAGCCATGATGCCCGTGTTTCCCCTTGGCGTGTACAAGGATGTGACGGTCAGTGTGGAGGCGGATCATGCCTAATGCCTATCAGGATGTGATTATTGCCGGCTTTGGCGGTCAGGGCGTGATGCTCATTGGCAACCTGCTGGCGCAGGCCGGTATGGAACACGGGCTTGAAGTGAGCTTTATCCCCGTGTACGGCGCAGAAATGCGCGGCGGCACCGCCAACTGCACGGTGGTACTCGACGAACACCCCATCGGTTCGCCTTTGGTGCGTGAGCCCATGTCCACCATCATTCTTAACGAGCCTTCGCTTTCCAAGTTTCAGCCCCGCCTGAGTGCTGACGGCGTGCAGATTGTCAACGCTTCGCTGGTGGGAGAAAGCCTGCTGGATGGCTCCAAGCGCACGGTGTATATCCCCGTGAACGACATGGCCCATGAACTTGGCAATGTAAAAATGGCAAACATGGTGGCGCTGGGCGCATGGCTCAAGGCCACAGGCGCGTTGCCCCTTACTGCCGTGCAGGAAGCGCTGAACCGCGTGGTCAGCGCCCACTATGCCAAGCTGATCGCTGCCAACGCCAAGGCGCTGGAGCTGGGATACAACTTTGCTTAAGTTGTAAGCTGGGCACAGATATGTGTTGTAAAGATTCTTTGCAGCAACGCATGCCATGAAATGAAAAAATCCGGCAGGGGGCAGCCCTTGCCGGATTTTTTGCTTCTTTCTGGGGCAGGCCGCCCGGTCGTTTACGCCCCGGCAAGACCTTTGCCAATCATGGTTTCCGGGCGCACAACACTGTCAAACTGCTCCTCAGTGACGCTGCCCAGGGCCAGGGCCGCCTGCTTGAGGGTAAGGCCTTCAGCCGAGGCTTTTTCCGCAATTTTAGCCGCCTGCTGGTAGCCGATTACAGGCGAAAGCGCCGTGACCAGCATCAGGGAATTGTTGACGAAAAAGTCTATCTTTTCCCTGTTGATCGTGGTGCCTTCAACGGAATGCTCCCTGAATTTGCGGCAGCCGTCGCCAAGAATGGCGATGGAGTGCAAGACGTTTTTGATGGCAACGGGGCGCATGACGTTGAGTTCAAAGTTGCCCTGACTTCCGGCAAGGGCAACGGTGCTGTCATTACCCATAACCTGCATGGCGATCATGATCAGCGATTCGCATTGGGTTGGATTGATCTTGCCGGGCATGATGGATGAGCCGGGCTCGTTTTCTGGCAATTGCAGCTCGCCCAGGCCGCAACGCGGCCCTGCCGCCAGCCAGCGCATGTCATTGGCGATTTTAACCAGCGCCACTGCCAGGCCGCGCAATGAAGCGCTAAAGCGCACAATGGCGTCTTGCGAGGCCAGAGCCATAAATTTGTTGGGCGCGGTCACAAAGGGCTTGCCCGTGATCGTCGCCAGTTCTTCTGCCACCGCCACACTGAACCCGGCAGGCGCGTTAAGCCCCGTGCCCACGGCAGTGCCGCCAAGGGCCAGAGGGTACAGACCATCGCGGGCCGCTGCGATATCCTCGATGCTGGCCCGCAGTTGGGCCGCGTAGCCCGACCATTCCTGCCCCACGCTCAGGGGGACGGCGTCCTGCAAATGGGTGCGGCCTATCTTCACCACGTCCATCCACTGTACGGCCTTGCGCTCCACCACGTCAGCCAGGGCTTCCACCTCTGGCAGCAGCCTTGCGTCGCAGCTTTGAACAGCCGCCAGATGCATGGCGGTGGGGAATGCGTCGTTGGACGACTGACTCATGTTTACATGATCGTTGGGGCCAACGGGCTTCTGGCTGCCCATGACTCCACCAAGTAACTGAATGGCGCGGTTGGACAAGACCTCGTTAACATTCATGTTGGTCTGCGTACCGGAGCCGGTCTGCCACACATACAGCGGAAAATGCCCGTCCAGCAGACCCTCCATGCCTTCTTGCGCGGCACGGTCAATGGCCTGCGCCTTCCATAAAGGCAGGCGTCCCATGTTGGCGTTCACCCGCGCGCTGGCTTTTTTAATCAGGCAGAGGGCGCGGCAGATCTCCAGAGGCATTTTGTCGTCGCCAATGGAAAAATGTTCGAGCGATCGCTGTGTTTGCGCGCCCCAATAGCGATCGGCGGGCACCATGACCCGCCCCATGCTGTCAAATTCTTCGCGTTCTCCAGCAGCGTCTATGCCCACAGGGAGATCAAGAACAGACGGGTCGTTTTGCGTTGTACTGCTCATTGCACGCTCCTTCTTGCGGCAAAAGCCCCCGGCCCACGCGTTTGGCGTGGTAACCGGGGGCCTGTTCAGTCCGTTTGTGTCGGCGTTGGTGCTAGAAGCCCTTGGCCCCCATCAGGCAGGCCAGGTCGCACACGCGGTTGGAATAGCCCCATTCGTTGTCGTACCAGGCCACAATCTTGACCAGGCGGCCTTCCTGCACGGTGGTGTAGGGGGCTTCAAGAATGGAAGAATGCGGGTCGCCCTTGAAGTCCATGGAAACCAGGGGCTTTTCATTGTATGCCAGAATGCCCTTGAGGTAGGTTTCCGAAGCTTCCTTGAGTTCGCCAAGCAGGCTTTCGGTGTCGGTGGATTTTTCAAGAATGCCCGAAAAGTCCACAACCGAAACCGTGGGGGTGGGTACACGCAGCGAATAGCCCGTGAACTTGCCCTTGAGTTCGGGGATAACCTTGGCTACGGCCTGGGCCGCACCCGTGGAGGTGGGGATAATGTTGCAGGCGGCGGCGCGGGCGCGGCGCGGATCCTTGTGGGCCATGTCCAGAATGCGCTGGTCATTGGTGTAGGCATGGATGGTGGTCATGTTGCCCATCTGGATGCCAAATTTGCGCTGCAGCACAAGGGCCACCGGGGCCAGGCAGTTGGTGGTGCACGAGGCGTTGGAAACAACGTGGTGCTTGGCGGGGTCGTACTGCTCGTGGTTCACGCCCATGACAATGGTGATGTCTTCTTCCTTGGCGGGGGCAGTGATGATGACCTTTTTGGCGCCGTTTTCAATATGAACGGCGGCCTGAGTGGCAGTGCGGAAAATACCCGTGCTTTCTACCACGATGTCCACATCGTGCGCGCCCCAGGTAAGCTGTTTGGGGTCGCGTTCTGCAAAGCAGTGGATGTTCCAATCGCCCACGGTGGCGTCCTGCCCGTTAACCTTGGCGTCAAGGTTGGCGCGACCATAGACGGAATCGTATTCCAGCAGGTGAAAATTGGATTCCGCGTCAAAAAGATCGTTGATGGCGACCACTTCTACCCGGTCGCGATAGCTCTGGTGCAGGGCGCGGAAAACCTGCCTGCCAATACGACCAAAGCCGTTGATGCCCACTTTGATTCTGCTCATAAGTGATGTCCTCATAGCGTAGAGGGAAATATCATTGTCGTGCGCCGCGATGGTTATGCGGCAGCCCTTTGTAAGCCGTGTGCCTTGCGATGCGGCTGTTCTGGATTCCTGTTGCGTAACGCTGCCTTTATTGGCAGCCGCGTGGTCTGGCGGTCAGCCTTTCGCCTGCCGGAACAGGCTCAAGCCGTGGAATCCCTGTTGCCGCGTATTTTAGTCT